>NZ_JBTRXV010000025.1:0-47271 GCF_054608695.1 Thiomonas sp. | reverse complement strand
CGGTCGCCCTCACGCAGTTGCGCTTCGCTTCACTCGCCATGACCAGCTTGTGGCGGGACTTGCACCCGCAGGAGTGCGCCCGTGCCGGGCGCACACAATAAAAAAGGCCCGGCAATGCCGGGCCTTTTCCCAACTGCAGCTTGAGGCCAGGTTCAGCGACGGCCGCCGAAGATGCCCAACAGCGCCAGCAGGTTGGCGAACACGTTGTACAGGTCCAGATAAATGGCCAGGGTGGCCGAGATGTAATTCGTCTCGCCACCGTCGAGCACGCGCTTGACGTCAATCAGCATGAAGGCCGAGAAGATGCCGATGGCCGCGACCGAGAACATGATCATCAGCGCCGGCATTTGCAGCCAGATGTTGGCGATGCCTGCAATCAGCAGCATGATCACGCCGACGAACAGGAACTTCGACAGCCCGCTCAGGTCGCGCTTGACCACGGTGGCCAGCGAGGCCATGACCGCGAAGATGATGGCCGTGCCGCCGAAGGCCATGCCGATGAGTTGCACCCCATTGGACATGCCCAGGATGAAGCTGAGCATTTGCGACAGCATCAGCCCCATGAAAAACGTGAAGCCCAGCAGCAGGCCAACGCCGAGATGCGAATTCTTGTTGCGCTCGATGGCGAACATCAAGCCGAAAGCGCCGCCCAGGAACAGCAGCATGCCCATGCCGGGGTTGGTCACCATCCACGTGGCGAGGCCCAGCTTCAGGCCGGCCCAGGCGCCGAACACCGTTGGAATGAGCGAAATGGCCAGCAAGGTGTAGGTGTTGCGCAGCACGCGGTTGCGGTCTACGGCATAGCCGCCAGCGCCTTGGGCGTACAGCGAGGGTTGCGGATTGAAGCGGTCGTTCATTGAAGTTCTCCCAAAAAGCAATGCGGTTTGCCGATGGCAAACAACCGATTAGAGGCTGGTGCTGCGTTCCAGTTCCCCGGTACAACTCGACACAGTCCTGCTGGAAGCAGTGTAGGCGTTATGAACTCTCCCGTCGCTAAACGCATGGCGTTCTCGCGGGGATTTCCCACTTCCCCGACCCGAGCGTGGCGCTGTTTCCAGCGCCGCGACTGACCGTGGTCTCCATGGGCGTGACTTCGGACCGTTCCGGCCCTAGTGATTTCTGGCGCAAGCGCATCGTGCGCTTGCGGTCCTTGTCTTTGTACTGACCAGATAGCACGCGATCAACCCCGCGACTGGCGATGACGCGCCCCGCGTTGTGATCCGCGTTGTCCTTCTTCCCACCGCGTTGGCAGACAAACACGGCTTGTGAAAGCCGGTTGTCTGGGTGAATGTGGCCGCACGTGGCACATTCCTGCGAGGTGTGTTGGGCGGGCACGGACAAGCAGAGCTTGCCCGCACGCAGCGCCTTGTACGTCGAATACTCTTTGACCTTGCCCCATGCGCTGCGCAGGATGGCGGCATTGAGGCCAGACTTGGCTGCTGCGCCGTTGCGCACGTAGCGGCCATCCGCATCCTGCTGTGGCCTGGCGCGGCGCGTCATGTGCTGTACACCCAGGTCCTCGAACACGATGAGCAGCTTGCTCGGGTTGGACACCAGCGCATGGCTGGTCTGATGCGCAAAGTCGCGGCGAACGTTTTTGGCGTACTGGTGCAGCGCCTCGACGCGGCGTGCCGCCTTGCGTCGATTCGCACCGCCCTTGGTTCGCCGCGACAGCTTGCGTTGCCAGCGGCGGCGGGATGTTTCTTTCCTCGCCATGCGTTCTTGCTGCGCCGTCGTGAAGTCGAACGCCTGGCCGGTCGACGCCATCGCGGGAATGGTCACACCACGATCCACGCCGACCGTGCGTTCAAGCAGCTCGTCCTGCGTGAACGTCGCCAGCCAGTTGGCGGTCTCCTGGAACGTTGCTTGCACAACACCATCGTCAAACGATCCTGAGACAAACCAGCGTCCTGCCTCGACGGTGATGTGGATCGACGCTGGTGGTTTGAACGCGCCGCTGGTCTTGAACGCCATCTCACCCACTGGAAACTTCGTCGTGCCGAGGATGAGGCGCTGCGCAACCTCACCCGTGGCGGGGTCGGTCACCGGCTCGAAGCGGAACAATTCGGAGGTGATCCACACCGACTGCGTACCTGTTTTGCGTTGCAGCGTCGGGCGGCCAGCAAGCTGCTTGAAGAATCGTCCATACGCCTGCTTCCAGCGCACCGCGCCGTTGCGCAGGATCGGAGACGGCACCTCGCGCAGCCAGGCCGTCTCTTCGCTGATGAATTGCGCGTATTGCTGATCCTGCGGCGCGTACTGGCCGGTGTGCTGCAGCGACTTGCGTGCGAAGGTGCGAAAGTAACGATCCTCACGCACCTTGGCGTTGACGATGAACCGCTGACAACCGATCCAACGCAGCAGGGTCTGTTCCTGCGCGGCGGTCGGGTAACAACGGAAGCGAAAGCCGGTTTGCATGCTGTGATTTTATCCAGCCTCATGAGGAACGACAAGCGAAAACCGCCCGCTTGACCCCTGCTGGCCAAAGGCCTATAGATTCAGCCCATAAATAGATTGAACTTTGGGGATGAATGCGAGAGCCAGCATTGGCATGGACAAAGACAATGCAAGACGGCTGACGCCAGCCGAACAACATGAGCGGCGCAGGCAGGTCATACGGGCCCACAAGCGCGGGCGCACGCGCACGCAGATTGCCGCCGATGTGGGACAGAGCCACACCGCGGTGAGCAAGACGATTGACCGCTATGAAGCCGGTGGCATGGCTGCGCTGGCTCCCCAGCGCAGAGGCCGTCGCGCAGGGGAGCAGCGGGTGCTCAGTGCGGAGCAGGAAGCGCGCATCCAACAAATCATCTGCGATCACCGCCCTGAGCAACTCAAGATGGACTTTGCCCTGTGGAGCCGAGCTGCTGTGATGCAACTCATCGAGCGCGAATGCGGCATGGCCTTGCAGGTGCGCTCGGTGGGCAAGTACTTGGCGCGCTGGGGGTTCACACCGCAAAAGCCCATTCGCCGCGCCGATGAGCAGTCCCCTGCTGCGGTGCGGGCCTGGCTGGATACGGAGTCCATGTAAGGGCCGACCAAGTAACACGTGCAAGCAAACCGCACTCACACGTCCTGTGGGTACGACGGCTGCGAGAGTCGGTTGAAGGCTGCGGAATTTGAGCGGCCGCTGTCAAGTCCATCACGACCGCCACAACCGGGTCGTGGAAACCGCAAGAATTTTCATGAACTAAAATAAACCAAAGTCTCCGAGAGGGAAGCGCTGATTTATTCGATTCCAGCGCGTCTCACATGCCGCAAGCCATTGATTTACAACGGCCCAAGCCTGACCATGTGATGTGCTTTCCGAATAAATCAGCGGTTCCCTAGAATGATCGATTTTGGCAGGTTTGCGTTATGAGGCAGGAGGTATTATGTTTCTGAGGCGAAAAACGCTCAGGGAATATCCGAGCACATTTACATTGCTGTTGCGGTTGACGGACGCTTTGGTTATTGTCATGGCTGGTACGGCGGCCTATTTTCTGAGGCTCGCGGAATTGAATAATAGCCAAAATGAAGCCGCAACTGTTTTTATTGCCGTCCTTCTCGCCAATTTGATTTTTGCGGAAATAGGCGTTTACAGGTCTTGGCGCGCCGGTAGCATCGCACATGAAGTAGGTCTGCTCTGGCTGGGTTGGGGGCTGACCTTTCTGTTGCTGACGGGTTTGTTATTCGCCTTAAAACTGGGCGCGACATATTCCAGGGTATGGATTGCCCTGTGGTTTACATTGGCAGGTATCGGCTTAGGTGTTACACACATTGCATTGCGCCTGGCTTTGCGTTGGATTCACAAGCGTGGCTACAATGTGGGCACACTTTGCATCATCGGTCACGGGGAAAATGCTACGCGAGCCATTCAAACAGCGTTCACCCAAACCAGTCTAGGTTTCAAGCCTGTTGCCTGGTTCGGCACCAACGAACGTCCTTCGACTGAGAGTGTTCCCACGGTCGGTATATTGCCAGACTTGGAGGCTTTTATGAATGCGAACACTGTTGACGAAGTTTGGGTTGCCATTCCACTTCGTGACGAGGAACATTTGCGTGCGGCATTTCATGCGCTTCGACATACCACTGCCAATATCCGATACATTCCTGATTTGTTCGGCTACGAATTGCTCAATCATTCCGTCACTGAAATTGGCGGTATGCCGATGATGGACCTTTCGGTGTCTCCCATGCAGGGCGTCAATCGCTTGGTTAAACGAGCGGAGGACATGATTCTTGGAAGTATCTTTTTGCTCATCGCCTTTCCCATCATGCTGTTGATTGCGGCCGGGATTAAGCTGACCTCACCGGGGCCGTTGCTCTTCAAACAACGACGTATTGGGTGGTCTGGTAGCGAATTCATCATATACAAATTTAGGACGATGACGGCCATTCAAGAGCCTTGTCAAGGCGAGCTCGTACAAGCGACGAAAGATGACCCACGGGTTACAAAGTTCGGGCGATTTCTCAGACGAACAAGTTTGGACGAGCTACCGCAGCTCATCAATGTGATTCAGGGGAGAATGTCTCTGGTCGGGCCACGCCCACATGCCGTAGAGCATCATCAACAGTATATTGAAATTGTTCCATCTTATGCCGCTAGACATATGGTTAAACCAGGCATCACCGGTTTTGCGCAAATTGCGGGATTTCGCGGTGAAACCGATACCCTCGAAAAAATGGAGAAGCGCATTGAATATGATGTCTTATACATCCAGAAGTGGTCTGTCTGGCTTGACATTAAAATAATTTTCCTCACTTTATTCAAGGGAGTAATTCACTCGAATGCGTATTAAATTTTTTGACAAACTTAACAGGGTTTTTATTTTAAATAATGAGACAAAAAATTAAAGTAGAAAATACCTGTCCATATTAATAATTTTTTTAACTGATGCAGTGCCGCGCCAAATAACTGATGATTGGCAATGAGTGCTAGATAGATGTGGCTTTAAGAAAAATAATTGACAGCTTATGAATCCAGCGCACTGATAAATTTACCTAAATTCATGAATAACGACCAGACAACGAGTGAATGCCCTGTCTTCTTCACAATTGTGTCGGCCAACTATATGGCCTATGCAAAGACTTTGATGATCTCGATCAGAAATTTTTATCCTGATGCAATTCGTTACGTATTTTTGGCTGATGAAACGACACAAGATTTTGAAATCGAAAAAGGATTATTCGAACTCCGTTTTGCGAAGGATTTGAAAATTCCAAATTTTCGCCATCTCGCGTTTCGCTATTCAATATTGGAATTTAACACAGCACTCAAGCCATTCGCAATTAGCCAATTGATGCGTGAACGCGACGCCTCGCCAATTCTTTATATCGACCCCGATATACTTTTTCTTTCTCCATTGTACGAGGTTTTCAGCTTACTGAAGACAGGTGTAACGGCCGTACTTACGCCCCACTTAACGAGCCCTCTTGAAGACGGAAAATATCCAGATGAGTTAGCTATATCACGCGTAGGTAGTTTTAATTTGGGTTTTATTGCCACTGGAGCGAATCACTCAAGGAGAAATTTTATTGACTGGTGGTGCCGTAAGCTAGAGTATGGTGCATATGTAAATCTTGAAGCCGGAATGTTCACTGATCAAAAGTGGATGGATCTTGTGCCGGGAATGTTTCCAAATATTAGTATTCTGAGGCACCCAGGTTATAATTTAGCGTATTGGAACTTACCACATCGATCGGTTTCCATTTCCGACAGCGGTGTGTTGGCGGCGAACGGTGAGAGAGTTTCTTTTATTCATTTTTCTGGGATTGATGTGCAACATCCGGAAATTTTTTCTAAGCATCAGAATCGCTTTGATATAACAAATATTGGGGCGCTACGGCCTGTGTATGAGCAATACATTGATTTTTTGAAAATTAATGGGCATGAAAAATTTAAAGTAATTCCATATTATTATGGGAGACTGACTGATGGTGGTCGCATTACAGACGAGATGCGTGCTATTTTTCGAGTCAAGTATGATATTGGCTGTTCTCATGAGGTCAGTGATCCTTTTGCAATTTCGGCTGAAGCATTCCAAGAGCCCTTGTCACTTTCGACTCGACTTTTTCGTTGGATGCGTAAACAATATCCTCGGATGCAGAAGTTTCGGATTGTACGAATTTTGCTCAATAAATTGAGCCCCAACGCACGCTGGCAACTGCGCAAGTTTATTCTCAGGTCCACTCAATCCCCAGCAATCGCGGTGAAGCGGCAAGCTGATAGCCAAGTGGCAATTGGTTTTGCATCCAATTTAGAGGAGGGTGGAAAAGGGCTGGCGGCTAACTTTATTGGGTATTTGAAGGGTGAATTTGGTGTTGCGGAAAATGCTAGGCTTTTCATAGTTGCTGCCCAGATTGCAGGTGTGGATCTTGCCTTGACTAATATCGACTCTAGTTCAACAGGCCGCCAAAATGATTTTAGATTTGAAGGCGCAATCGTTAATGCCGCTAATTTTCCTATTAATGTAATATTTGCCAATGCCGATCAAACGCCTTATGTCAAGACTGTGCTTGGGCCCAACTATGGAAGCAAATATACGATCGGCTATTGGTTCTGGGAGCTTGGGAGTTTTCCACTTGAATGGTCCAGCAGTTTTAACGAGGTAGATGAGATTTGGGTTGCCACCGATTTCGTTAAAGAGACTGTTCAAAAGCGAACGAACAAACCTGTCTTCAAACTTAGAACACCGATTCAAATCAAAATGGAGCGTACTTACCATAGATCTGAATTTTCGCTGCCTGATGACAAATTTGTCTTTTTATTTAGTTTCGACTTCAACTCTTTTATTGATCGTAAGAATCCATTGGGCGTGATCCAAGCTTTTAAAAACGCCTTCCCAAGTCCTGACGATCGCGTTATACTCCTGATCAAATCAACTAATGGTAATAAGAGACCCGAGGATTATAAACGGATATCTGATGCGATATCTCAGGATGTCAGAATTATTTTGCAGGACGAATTTTTGAGTCGTGAGGCTATGTTTGGGCTTGAATCGGTTGTGGATTCTTATATTTCACTTCATCGCGCCGAGGGCTTGGGGTTGGGTTTGGCTGAATCGATGGCATTAGGCAAGCCTGTCATCGGTACAGCTTATTCGGGGAATATGGAATTCATGGATGCCTCAAATAGCTGTTTAGTAGGATATAATTTAATTGATATTGAGCCGCATCAATACCCTTATGCTCATGGCAATCAATGGGCTGAACCAGATTTGAAGCAAGCCGGATTTCACATGCGTAGGCTTGTTGATGATCAAAAATACGCTAGTGATCTGGGTAAGGCGGCCGCGTCCCATATGCGTAAAGTATTCAGTTTGGAACAATGTGGTGCGTCCGTTGCAAACCGCCTGTCTGAGGTTCAGCAGCGTATTTTTGCTGCCTGACTCGGACCTCCTGTGCGAATTCTTCATTTTTCCAAGTATGCATTCCAGCGGCCGGGTGGTGTAGAGCGTCACGTTGAGGTTCTGACGCGTGGCCTTGCTGATGCTGGGGTCGACATTTCGGTGTTGGCCTACGACCCTTCCGGGCAGGCGCAACCGCGAACGGTAGCGGGTGTCCATGTCGAGCCCGTGAGCACCTTCGGGCATGTCGGCAGCCAAGCCATCGCCCCTGGAATGCTGGCGCGGGTGCGATCTTTGGCGAGAGAGCGGCGTTTCGACATCGTCCATCAGCACTGGCCCGACCCCTTTGCGCATGTCATCGCGAGCCTGGTTCCTGCATCGCCCCTGCACGTGGCAAGTTGGCATACCGACATCGTGCGTCAACGGCTGCTCGGGCCGCTCTATCTCAACTTCGCGTCACGCATGCTGCGCAAGCCTGATGCGATCATTGGTGCGACCGCAGCGCATTTGCGAGCCTCGCAAATCGACCGTTTCGCACCGCCTGAGCGCCGCCACGTCATTCCCTACGGAATCGACACGACTCCACTGCTTCCCACTGCCGCGGTGATGCAGCGTGCCCAGGCACTTCGTCAGGAGTTTGGCCAACGGCCTCTGGTGTTCGCCCTTGGTCGGCATGTGTACTACAAGGGGTTCGACGTGCTCATCGAAGCCATGGCACAGGTACCCGCGCTGTTGGTGTTGGGGGGAGAAGGGCCGTTGACCAGTGATCTGCGCGAATTGGCAACCCGGCACAGTGTCCATGTGCACTTCACCGGCCCCATCGCCGAGGCAGACCTTCCCGCCTACTTTCATGCCTGTCATGTGTTCTGTCTGCCATCGTCGGCACCAACCGAGGCATTTGGCATTGTCCAGGCGGAGGCAATGGCATGCGGGAAACCCGTGGTCAACACCTGGTTGCACAACGGTGTGAACGAGGTGGCACCCAACGGCATTTGTGCACTCACGGTCGAACCCGGGGACGCCAACGCGTTGGCTGCGGCGCTCAACCACCTCCTGACCCATCCTGCACAGGCCAACTACCTCGGTCAAGCCGGCAAAGATCGAGTGCGTCGCGCATTCACCGTTGAGGCGATGGTCAGGCAAACGTTGGATCTTTATGAGACTTTATTGAACGACGCAGCCAATTCAAGCTCTGCACTTCCTAGGTGACGTTGGGTGCTTCTTCCTTGGGCCATGGCGTTGCGCAACTGTGGCTCGTCACTCGGGGCTGCCGCAGCTTGCCATTGATACACTTCACGCCATAGTCTTATCGCTCATCACTCTGGGGGCATTCATATTCGCTGGGCATGCATCCCAACCCCAGTTGTTGCTCCCGAACTTGCGGCATGTTCTTGCGCTGCCACACACCAGATCGCTCATGGCTTGTCGAAGCATCGCTCGGAGCGACCAAAGCCCATGCGAAACCGCTGCGGAGTGTGATCTGCCGGACTCCCTGGCTCAACGTTCAATGTCTCGTTGGCCTGAAAACGCCGAATCTCCAACATCCTCCCATGTCTGCCCTGCAAATTGCCTTCAATGATCTTCTGTCCAGCATCAAGGCCTGGCGCCTGTGGAGCCTGCTTGGATGGCTGGAAATTCGCCAGCGCTATGCGCGCTCCAAGTTGGGGCCGTTTTGGTTGACGATCAGCATGGGCGTGCTAGTGGGTACGCTGGGCGTTGTCTATAGCTCCCTGTTTGGTCAAAAGCTCACCGACTACTTGCCGATGATCGCCATTGGCATCGTCATGTGGAGTCTGTTTTCCAGCATCGTGAACGAAGGCTGCTCGGCCTATATCAACAGTGCCAACTACATCCGCCAGGTCAACACTCCGCGTCTCATCTATGTTCTGCAGGCCACATGGCGCAACACTGTGATCTTTGCGCACAACTTCATCATCGTGCTGGCGGTCTTGCTCATTTTCGGCGTGAAGAGTTGGGCCACGCTGCCCTTGTTTATCCCCGCCTTGGCGCTATTCCTACTGAATGCCATGTGGATTGCTGCCTTGGTCGGCCTCATGGCCGCACGCTTTCGCGACTTGCCACAGATCGTCTCGGCCCTGCTGCAAGTTGCTTTCTACATCACGCCCATTCTGTTTCACGGCACCATGCTCGCGGGCAAGCACCAGTGGATCGTGAGGTATAACCCGCTGGCCTATCTCATTGACGTCGTGCGCGAGCCGTTGGTGGGCTTGGTGCCTTCGGCGTTCACCTGGGAACTCACAATCGCCATGGCGGTGCTGGGCTGGCTGGCAGCTTTGGCCTTGACCGGGCGCTATCACAAGCGCATTCCCTATTGGGTGTAACCGGCACATCCGACTCACCACACACTGACCCATTACCAAGCCATGCCCGCCAGCATCAACTTGCAAAACGTTTGCCTTGACTTGCCGATTTTTGACGTCTCGGCCCAATCCCTCAAAAAGCGAGTGCTGCGCATGGGTCGGCGCAACCGCATAGCCGAAGACAACACCGGCGTGGTGGTGGTGCGCGCCATTGACGGCCTCAGTCTGCAGCTCGAGAGCGGCGACCGCCTCGGCCTCATCGGCCACAACGGGGCGGGCAAAAGTACCCTGCTGCGTGTGATGGCCGGTATCTACCCACCCACCGGCGGTTCAATTGCTATTCGAGGTAAATCGGTGCCCTTGCTCGACATCGCTCTCGGCATGGACGACCAGTCCACCGGGCGGCAAAACATCCGCTTGCGCGGCCTGTTGCTGGGTATGAACGACGCCGAAATCAAGCAAAAAACGGAAGACATTGCCACCTTCACCGAACTGGGCGACTACCTCGACCTGCCCCTGCGCACCTACTCCAGCGGCATGCGCGTGCGCCTGGCCTTCGCCATTTCCACCGCGGTGGAGGCCGACATCCTGCTGCTCGACGAAGTGCTGGGCGTGGGCGACGCCAGCTTCCAGGACAAAGCCAACAAACGCCTGCATGACCTGCACGCCAGAGCAGAAATCGTGGTGCTGGCCATTCACTCCAGTGACGCCATTCGCAAGACCTGCAACAAAGTGCTGTGGATGGAGCGTGGCAAAGTGAAAATGTTTGGCAAGGTTGACGAAGTGGTGAGCGCTTACGACAAGCACATGAACCCGCCCGCGCCCACAGTTTTGCGCAAACGGATAACAAACCAGAAATTTGCCCAACGTAAGCAGACGCTGCGGCAAAGCCGCTGAGAATGGCGAGATGAACTGGCGTCGGAAGAGCCTTTGGCTGCACGGATTGACCTTCAAGATCAGCTCTGGGTTTGACGCAATCTTCTCTCGGAGCCACCGCAATAACCTGCAAATTGAGGTTACACTAAAAAAATGTACCCACAACCAGGAAGTGCAAGCATGATCGAAGTCGGCGTCAGGGAATTCAAGGCGCATTTGTCGACCTATCTGCATCGGGTGTCCACAGGTGTGGCCTTGGTCGTCACGTCGCATGGCAAGCAAATCGCGCGCATTGAGCCCCCTGCCATCACCACGGAGCCAAAAGATGCGCTTTCTATGCTGCGAACGCTGCCATGGCTGCGCATCGGCAAGGGTGGCAAGCCGCAGGGCGCGCGCGAACACCTCAAGCTGCGCGCGGATACGCCGCCGCTTGCACAAACGGTCAGCGAGTTGCGCGATTGATTCTGTATCTCGACACCTCCGCACTGGTCAAGCTCTACGTTGATGAGCCTGGCTCAAGGCAAGTTCAGCGCGCCGTAGCGCAAGCTGAGCGCGTGGTTACCCATGGCATCGCCTATGTGGAGGCGCGCGCTGCGTTCAGGCGGCGTGCCGCCGACGCGCCAGACGCTGAGGCGCTGCAACGCTGGCGGCGTGATTTCGAATCCGACTGGCCGAGGCTGGATGTGGTGGATGCTGCGCCAGCCCTGCTGCATCGCGCGGGCGAACTGGCTGACCTCCTTGCTCTGCGCGCCTATGACGGTGTGCATCTGGCCGCGGCCGAGTCTCTCCACGAGCACCTCGCCGCGTCGCACCAACTGGTTTTTGCCGTGTACGACAAGCGCTTGGCTCTTGCGGCACAGTCCCTCGGTTTGCAGGTTTTTCCGTCCGAATCATGAGTGCATCACACAAACTTCTCCCCGTCATCCTCTCCGGCGGCGCCGGCACCCGGCTATGGCCGGTCTCCCGCGAGCAGCATCCCAAGCCTTTCATGCAACTGGCCGACGGGCAAAGCCTGCTGCAGAAAACCTTCCTGCGCGCTGCTGCCTTGCCAGGCGTGGCCCAGGTGCTGACCGTGACCAACCGCGACCTGGTGTTCAAGACCAAGGATGAATACGCGCAGGTCAACGGGGCTGCCCTCCCCACCGCCTTCATCCTCGAACCCTTCGGCCGCAACACCGCCCCGGCGCTGGCCGCGGCCGCGCTGTGGGCCGAACAGAACATCGGCACGGACGTCCAGTTGCTGGTTCTCGCGTCAGACCACCTGATCACCGACAAAACCGCCTTCGAGCAAGCCTTGCGAACAGCCATGGAACTGGCCGAAAAAGGCCAGTTGGTGACCTTTGGCATTCAGCCCACGGGGCCTGAAACCGGGTTCGGCTACATCGAGGTGGACGGCACCCAGGCACGCCGCTTCGTCGAAAAGCCCACGCTGGACAAGGCGCGCGAATTCATCGCCAGCGGCAACTACCTTTGGAACAGCGGCATGTTCTGCTTCCGCGTGGATGCCGTTCTGCAGGAACTCGCCGAACACGCGCCCAGCGTTCTTGAAAGCGTGCAGTCCTGCCTGGGCGCGTCGCGCCAGTTGCGTGGCGAGAGCGATGTGCAGATCGAGCTTGACGCCACGACATTCCAATACGCGCCCGACATTTCCATCGACTACGCGCTGATGGAAAACTCCAAGCATGTCGCCGTGGTGGCCTGCGACATCGGCTGGACGGACATCGGCTCGTGGAATGCACTGAGCGAACTGCAAGAGCCAGATGCACATGGCAACCGCATTCTCGGCGAAGCCTTGCTGCATGGCACCGACAACTGCTACGTGCAAAGCTCGCAGCGCATTGTCGGCCTCGTGGGTGTGAGCGACCTCATCGTGGTGGACACGCCCGACGCCGTGCTGGTGGCACACCGCAACTGCGCGCAGGACGTGAAACAGATCGTCACCCAGCTCAAGGCCAATGGCCACGAGGCCTATCGCCTGCACCGCGAGGTGCACAGGCCGTGGGGAACCTACACCGTGCTGGAAGAGGGGCCACGCTTCAAGATCAAGCGCATCGTCGTCAAGCCCGGCGCCGCACTCTCGCTGCAGATGCATCACCATCGCAGCGAGCATTGGATCGTCGTGTCCGGCATCGCGCGCGTCATCAACGGAGACCAGAACATCCTGATCAACACCAACGAGTCGACCTTCATCCCAGCGGGACACAAACATCGCGTCGACAACCCCGGAAAACTTGATCTGGTGATGATCGAGGTCCAGAGCGGCGAATATCTGGAGGAGGACGACATCGTGCGCTTCCAGGACGTCTATGGCCGCGTCGCGGACACCAATGCCTGAGCGCGCGCCAGTCTTCACGTCCTACGCGCAGAACTTCGAGGACGTCATCCTTTGGCGTGCATTGCGGCAAGTCGAACAGGGTTTTTATATCGATGTCGGTGCCTGGTCGCCCGATACGGATTCGGTCACCAGGGCGTTCTACGAACACGGATGGCGCGGCATCAATGTCGAACCCAATCCCCACTGGTATCGACAACTGGCCGCGAAAAGAGCCCGCGACACCAATTTGGAATCGGCGCTTGGCGACGTGTGCGGCACCCAGACGCTCTATCTCGTTCATGAATCAGGGCTGTCCACGCTCGATCCGGCTGCGGCCCGCCGCCACCGCCAAAACGGTTTGCAATCAACCGAATGTCGGGTCGAAGTCATGACGCTGGCCCAAGTGTGCACTGCACATGTGCCGCAGGGACAGCCGATCCACTTTCTCAAGATCGACGTCGAGGGCTACGAGGCCAACGTCCTGCACGGCCATGACTGGCACCGGTGGCGTCCATGGATCGTTGTCGTCGAATCCACCCTGCCGATGTCCCAAGTGGAAACACATGCCGGTTGGGAGCCACTCCTGCTGGACGCCGGCTATCGGTTCGTCTATGCCGATGGACTCAACCGCTTTTATTTGGCGAACGAACACGCCGATCTGTCCGAGGCCTTCCGTTATCCGCCCAATGTGTTTGACAAATTCGTGCTTGGTTCGCAGCAACGGGCCGAACGCAATCTGCAAGCAACTTATCGCAGCCTGTCCTGGCGCATCACCAAACCACTGCGCGCCGGGGCAAAACTATGGCGGGTCTCACCCCCACAGTTCCACCACATGTTCCACCGCGCACTGACCATGACCGCCGCTGCGTGGCATGCCATCAAAAGAGCCTCCAAGGCCACCGCGAGGCGTGCTTTGCTGCGGGTCGGGCACTTTGTCCTTGCCCACCCAAGGCTCCGATTACGCATCCTGGCCCTATTGCACGCCCAACCCGCCGTGGGGGCGCTGGTGCGCCGTGCGCTGGGGCAGGGGTGGGCAAACCCCGCCGGCAACACGAGTGCTATCCGGCATCAGGCCCCCGATTTGCCCGGAGCCGAATGCCTTTCGCCTCATGCGCGGGCAATCTACCGCCAACTTCTTTTGCAGCGCAACTTCACGCGCGGAAATCGCACCGGCAAGCCCTAGTTGTTGCCAACCGTGGCGAGCAGTGGATCATGGCCGATGACGACCGCCTCCCCCTGCAAACCGGAGAAGTGCGGCAAATGCGCCAGGGTGCGGAACCGCACCCTGGGATGTTGTTCGTTGACTGGCGCCGTCGAAAGCGACGCAAACAGTCTGGAGGCCGTAATGAAGGAAGACAGCTTTTACCGTGCCTTTGAAGACCGCCATCGCGGTTCGCGTGAATTGATCAAGGGGCGATTGCGTGTTTATCTCCCCTTTATCAACCCACTCAAGGATCTTGATGGCGAGTGCTCCGTACTTGACCTGGGTTGTGGCCGTGGGGAATGGCTTGAGCTGACGGGAGAGGCGGGGTTCAAGGCGCATGGCGTCGATCTCGATGAAGGCATGCTGGCCGCCTGTCGCGAGCGAGGGCTCTCCGTCGAAACCCAGGACGCGATCGCTGCACTACATCAGATTCCCGATGAAAGCCTGATGATCGTTTCTGGATTCCATATCGCAGAACATATTTCTTTTGATGCCTTGCAAGAAATCGTCAAAGAAGCTCTGCGGGTACTCAAGCCGGCTGGTCTTCTGATTCTGGAGACCCCCAATCCAGAAAATCTCATCGTCGGAACATCGAATTTCTACCTCGACCCGACTCATCAGCGCCCATTGCCTCCCCTGCTTCTTTCGTTTTTGCCGGAGCATGCAGGATTTTCGCGCACCAAGATCCTTCGTCTCCAGGAATCCCCCGATCTTTCCGGCGCAAGCGATGTTCACTTGCTACAGGTTCTTGGCGGAGTCAGCCCCGACTATGCGGTCGTCGCGCAGAAGAGCGCCCCACAGGAACACCTCGAGCTCTTCGATAGCACCTTCGATGTGCAATATGGCTTGACGCTGGAGATGCTCTCAACCCGGTACGAGACTGGCATGCAGAAGCGGCTGTCCATTCTTCAAGATCGCATTGAGCAGGCCCAGACCCAAGCCCAGCAGGCTGAAACCCACGCCGCACTCCAATCCAAAGCGGATCAACACGAACTGGCTGAATTGAGGGCACATTTCTTGCATGCCCAACAATCCAGTGCAGCCTTGGGAGTTCAACTGACGCAAGCCCTTGCACAACACAGCCAAACCCAACAGCAACTCCAACAATTCATGGCGCAGAACCATCAATTGCGCAACCAGTTGGATGGACGTCAGACTGAACTTGATGAACTGAAAAAAGAACTCGTTAGACTCCAAGCAGAAATCCACGCGGAGCTGGCTGCCCGTACCCACGAGTTGCAGGCCGTGTATGCCAGCCGATCATGGCGCGTCACCCGTCCGCTGCGCCTGGGCGTGTCCGGCTTGCGCCGGCTGCTGGGTCGTTCAGCGCAGCAGCCACAAATCCAGCCAACGCCCGCCCATCCGGCGGCACTTGCGCAGCCCGCGCAGGTTGCAGGCCCGGCTGCGGTTCAGCCTCCAGCGCCGGCCGAACAACAACTGCAGCCCCAGGCAGAGCCTTCCGCACACTCCATGCAAGACGCACAGACTTCGCCAGACGCAGCGCACGCGCCCACTGCTCCCACATCCGCGCTCGATACTGAAACCTCACGCCGTATCTATCAACAGTTGCAAAGGGCGCGCGGCGCCTCCAAAGGAGAGCGCTCGTGAGAATCGTGCTCGATCTGCAGGGCGCGCAAACCGCCAGTCGTTTGCGTGGCATCGGCCGCTATTCGCTGGCCCTGGCGCAGGCCATCGTGCGCAACCGCGGCGAGCACGAGGTGCTGATCGCGCTCAATGGCATGTTGGCCGACACCATCGAGCCCATCCGCGCCGCGTTCGACGATTTGCTGCCGCAGGCCAATATCCGCGTGTGGCAGGCCCCCGGGCCGGTTCGCGAGTTGGATGCCGGCAACACCTGGCGGCGCCAGGCCGCGGAATTGCTGCGCGAGGCTTTTCTCGCCAGCCTGAAACCCGATGTGGTACACGTGTCGAGCCTGTTTGAAGGCTACCAGGACGATGCCGTCACCAGCATCGGCCGTTTCACTGAAAGCCACCCCACCGCAGTCACTCTGTACGACCTCATCCCACTCCTCAACCCGGACGAACAGCTCAAAGCCAACGCGTCCTACATGGACTACTACTGGCGCAAGATCGGGCATCTCAAGCGCGCGCAACTGCTGCTGTCTGTTTCGGGGGCATTGCGGCGCGACGCCATAGACGCGCTCCAGCTCTCCGGGAACTCGGTGGTCAATATCTCGGGCGCAGCGGGCCCAGGTTTCCAGCCAACCGAATACACCGCCGGGCAACAAGCGGCTCTTTTCTCCAAATTTGGCATCAGGCATCCATTCGTGCTCTGTGCCGGCGCTACCGGCGAGACCAATAACCTCAGACATCTCGTCGAGGCATTTGCCGCCTTGCCTCACTCGCTGCGCGGGCAGTACCAATTGGTCATTGCAGGCGTCTCGGACGAATCTCAATGCCAGGATTTGCAGCGTCGAGTGGAAACCCCCGAGCTGGGCGCTGGCACACTTTGCCTCACGGACATCAACGATGCTGAATTTGTAGCGCTCTACAACCTGTGCCAACTCGTCATTATTTCGTCCATGGACGGCGGTATAGAGTCGACGGCCTTGGACGCCATGGCCTGCGGGGCAGCGGTCATTGCAGCCAACACGCCCACCCTGGCAGAGGTGGTAGGCCGTGAGGAAGCCCTGTTCGACCCGCTGGACATACTGGCCATCTCCGCCAAGGTGGCGCAGGTACTGGCAGACGGAACATTTCGTCAAACCCTGCGGCAACATGGCCTGCAACAGGCGAGCCAGTTTTCCTGGGATGCGAGCGCTCGCCGCGCCATCGCCGCCCTTGAACAACTCCATCTGCAAGCGAAAGCTGCCGAGCCGACATCCAGCCGGCCGCTGCGCCGGCCCAGGCTGGCCTACGTCTCACCGCTGCCTCCCGAGCGCACCGGCATTGCCGACTACAGTGCCGAACTGTTGCCTGAATTGGCGCGGTATTACGACATTGACGTCATCACCCCGCAGACCGAGGTCACCCACCCCTGGGTACGGGCCAACTGCCCGGTGCGCAGCGTGGAATGGTTCCGCGCCAACGCCCCGCGTTATGAGCGGGTGATGTACCACGTCGGCAATTCGCCTTTCCACAGCCACATGTTCGACCTTCTGCCCGAAATTCCGGGAGTGGTCGTTTTGCATGATTTTTTCCTTAGCGGTGTGCAGTGCCACGACGAGTGGCGCGGGGCGCGTCCTGGCATGTGGACACGCGAACTCCAGCATTCACACGGCTATAGCGCCGTTCAGGAGCGTTTCCGTACCTCGGATCTCAGCAACATCTTCGGGAAGTGGCCTGCGAATTTAAGCGTATTACAACAAGCCCAAGCCATCATCGTGCATTCGGAGGCAACGCGCGACTTGGCACGGCATTGGTACGGAGACAACTTTGGGAAAGATTGGTTTGTTGTTCCTCTACTGCGCGCGCTCGCGATGTCAAACGACAACGCCGAGAAGCGGTTTGCAGCCAGGCGAGATCTTGGAGTTGCGGATAACACCTTTCTAGTTTGTAGTTTCGGCCTATTGGGCCCTTCCAAGAAAAACCATCATCTGCTCACCGCTTGGCTGGCGTCACCGCTGGCGCGAAACCCACGGTGCCAGTTGGTATTCGTCGGAGAGAATCACGGCGGAGACTATGGTGACGAGTTGTTGGCGACGATGCGCGAGAGCGGGCTGGGCACCCGCATCGCAGTCACCGGGTGGGTGAGCATGGCGGAGTACCGCAAATATCTGGTTGCGGCCGACGTTGCAGTGCAATTACGTACGCTCAGCTATGGTGAAACTTCAGCAGCCGTGCTGGATTGCATGAGCCACGGGCTGCCCACGATTGTCAACGCACATGGGAGCATGACTGAGTTACCGAGCGATGCGGTATGGATGCTGCCTGATGCATTCAGCGACGAAGAACTCGTCGATGCCCTGACTACGCTGCATGGGAATAGCGAGCGTCGCGACGTTCTTGGCAGGCAGGCGAGGCGGGCCGTGCGCGCACGGCATGCACCGGCAGCCTGTGCCGCGCAATATGCGGCAGTCATTGAGGATTGCCACGCCAATGGCCGATCGAGAGCGCTGATTAGAGCCCTTGCAGAGCTTGACGATCCTCCACAAGAGGAACAGTCCTGGTTCGGATTGTCGCGGTGTGTGGCGCAGAATGCCCCAAGGTCCGATCCACGTCGGCAGCTGCTGGTGGATATCTCTTCGGTGGTACGCGAAGATCTTAAAACCGGCATTCAACGTGTCGCACGGTCCATCATGCTCGAGGTGATCCAGAGCCCCCCTTCAGGTTTTACCGTCGAACCCGTTTACACGAGCGACGACGGCGGGTGCTGGAAATTTCGCTATGCGCGCCAATACGCTGCGCGGTTGTTGGGTTTCCCAGATGGTTTGCTAGAGGATGCCGTGGTTCAGTTCGGCGTCGACGATGTTCTCCTGTGCCCAGATCTGACCGGCGGCTACTTGATCGAGGCGGAACGGACAGGCCTTTTGCAACAGATTCGCGATGCGGGCAGCCGCCTTCATTATGTGATTTTTGACCTCCTCCCCGTGATACACACTGAGTTCTTCCCGCTTGGAACGGATCAGGAATTCTCTCGCTGGTTGCGCGCCGTAGCGCGCGTAGCTGACGGCGTGATCGGCATTTCGAAGGCGGTCAGCGACGACTTTGCAAACTGGCTGAAAGAGCAAGGCTCGCAAAGAAACCGTCCGGTGAACATCGGCTGGTTTCATCTGGGAGCCGATATCGCCGCTTCGGCGCCAACGCGTGGCCATAGCGCCGAGGCTGAACAAACGCTGATCGGACTGCGCGCCAAACCGAGTTTCCTCATGGTAGGTACCGTTGAACCGCGCAAAGGGCATCTGCAGACGATTGCAGCATTCGAGACGCTTTGGGCACAGGGAGTCGAAGTCAACCTCGTCATCGTCGGCAAAGAGGGCTGGAAGGGCCTGTCCGACGGGCATCGAAGCAGCATTCCGACCGTTATCGCCAAGTTGCGCAAGCACCCAGAGTTGGGCAAGCGGCTGTTCTGGCTCGAAGGCATCAGCGACGAATACCTCGAGGCGGTGTATGCGGCTTCCACATGCCTGATTGCAGCGAGCGAAGCTGAGGGGTTCGGCCTGCCCCTCATCGAAGCGGCGCAGCACAAACTACCCATCATCGCCCGTGATATCCCTGTGTTTCATGAAGTGGCGGGTACCCACGCGTTTTATTTCTCCGGGCAGGACGCCTTCAGCCTGGCAGATGCCGTGCAAAACTGGTTGCAACTCCACGCCAGCAAGCTTAGTCCCTGCTCAGACGCCATGCCCTGGCTAACCTGGAAGCAAAGCGCAGAGCGACTGATGCACATCATCCTGCAAAACGATTGGGAGATGAGTGTTATGCCCTGCTTCACAACAGGTCGGAGATTTATAAAGGGTGCGTAAAAGGCTATCAACAGGCGTTATATTGCGACCTTGATGCACTGGTCGTTAGCTCCAACACACTCGTATTCACCCTGCCAGCAGCCCACCAGCCAAACGATGGCGATAACCGTTGTTTGGCACTAGCTACACGGCAATTGGAAATTAATTTCGGAGAAGCGGCATACGGTGCAAACTGAAGGCGAAGACACTTAAATTCGATTGTCATGTATTATACGGCTCCAATACACGAACAATTGCACCGCAACGAAATCCATCAATTTAATGTCCAGCATAAATATATAAGCAATAGACCCCACCAAAGATAAAGGCCAATTCCAGTCCTCGCGCCACCCCAATATCAAGATCACCCCAATTCCATTTTATTTTCCCAACCAAAGAAATGCCGCCTCGAAAAATTTTAATTGCTGCCTTCTTTGCCACAGTTATCATTGGTGGCCTTTGTATAAGCTATCTCGCAACATTTGCAGTTGTTCGAGCCGACTCGGATTCCAGCCATTCGGCAATGCTGTGGTATGGCACACAAATTTATGGGTTAGATTTTATTAAAAATTGGATTTTTACACCCGATAATTGGCTGTTAACGTTAGTCCCGATCGACTCGCTCCTATTTTCTATATTTGGACCACATCCATATATAGTTTTATTTCGCGGATGGCTATTTTTTCCTCTCAGCACTGCATTATGTGGCCTATTAGCCCTTCAACTTGATACTAAATGGTCTCCATTGATAATACCATCCGTATTATTATACTCCGGCTCTTATGGAATATCCTCAGGATTTTTGACCTACACCGTTTCACATAATAGCTCGATGTTCTTTGGGCTTTTGATGTTTGTAGGTAGCGTAGCCTATATCAAGAGTGCCAACAAGGCATGGCTCCCCTTGATATTTGTATTGTCTGCGGCTTGCTGTATTTCAGACCCATGGTTTCTTGCCGCCTTCACACTTCCAGGCGAAATTTCAAGTTTTATTCTTCTTTTATTGACAATAAGAGAGCGGCGCAATCGGCATCTTTTATATTTATTCGCCGCATTAACCGCCTCCATCGTGGTAGCCAAAACGATGGCGTTTGGGCTTCTTAATTTCATCCCGACATTCCCATTTTCATTTGGGTCGCGGGAACTGGTCAACAGAAATGCAGAATATTTTATTAAAGACCTGGGCGGAATTCTAAATATAATACCATTCAACAGCCAAAACTTCTTTTTAACCTCACTCGCCTCTATTTTTATGGCAGGACTATTAATTGCCGCGTCATCATACCTTTTCTCCTTGACAAGGAACAAGGAAAACCGAATTCCAAGAACATTTTCTTTTATTTTTACGGCACTCTCCGTTGCGGGCATATCTTTCGCATTTATTTTCTCGAACATTCAGCAAGCAGGTTACTCCGCCAGATTTATTATTAACATATTATTTTTTGATATCGCGTTCACCATTATATTAACAGAACTGGCTTGGTCAAAAATTGGTGTGGCATATAAGATATTAGTGGTGGGATGCGGCATTATATTTATTTCGGCCGGCTTAATTTCTAACTTTAAATTTATAATACGTCCGCATATAAAAACGCAAGATAAAGGCGCGCAAGATATAATAAAATATTTAAAAGCGCATAACTTAAATTACGGTTATGGGCCCTATTGGTACGGCAATGGACCCTACTGGGGAATTGGCTCCAATGCGGTGACTTGGCTATCAGATAATAAAATTATCATAAGGCCCGTTATGTTTAACCCCACATCTGGGTTCATGATTATTGGGAATAGGCCAGAAACTGATAAGCTGTGGTATCGCCCGCACGATTTACCGCAAAAACAACATGACTACTTTGTTTTTGTCACAAATGATGGCGATAATTGCGCAAATGTCGATATTTGCATTAATGGCCTAATTCATCAGTATGGGCAACCGAAAAATATCCTCCATCATGGAAGTGCTTATATTATGGTTTGGCCACATCAATTATTGTGGGCACCCGTTGATATTAATAGCAGAATTTCATTAAACCGGAGCTACGGCTGGTCAGGTTGGTCATATCCCGAATCATGGGGAACATGGACAGACGCCAATGAAGCGACAATCATGCTCCCTCTTAGCACACCGCCTAAGTCAAACCTATACTTCGTTATTGATAGCTCTGCCTTTTTGGCAAAAACGCACCAGTCGCAGATTGTTTACGTATCCGCAAATGGAACGCCTATCGGCGAACTTCAATATACATCCGCTAAAAATTCTGGGTTACGCCGACTGGAAATACCATTAAAAACCATCCTTAAGAACGATCAATTGCTGTCCATTGATTTGAAAATAAAGAAGCCAATGTCCCCAGCATCTTTGGGCATCTCCGCCGACCCCCGGGAACTTGGTATTGGGGTCCGCTATATTGAATTGACCAACTCCACACAATAAGAAAACCCCCGAAAGACCAAATGAAACGAGCAAATCGCCCAACAAGAGAAAAGCTATGATTTCGATCGTCGTGCCATGCCATAACGAAACAGAAAATCTTTCAACGCTGTATACGCGCGTGAAAGGCGTCATGGAAAAAATAAATGAGAGATGGGAATTAATCTGCGTCAATGACGGAAGCACCGATAATACCCTAATGCAATTAGTGGCCCTCCATCAGAGGGACCCACGTGTTGTTGTTATTGATCTTTCTCGGAACTTTGGCAAGGAAGCTGCGCTGACTGCGGGGCTTCATCAAGCGAAAGGTGACGCCGTCGTCCCATTGGATGCTGACCTACAAGATCCACCAGATCTCATCCCGGAATTAATCTTAAAATGGCGGGAAGGCTATGATGTTGTCAATGCGGTTCGAATCAGCCGCGATGGTGAATCGTGGATAAAAAAGATAACAGCCCATGCTTTTTACCGCATCATCAATCGCATGAGTTCCGTGGATATTCCTGCGGATACCGGGGATTTCCGGCTTATCTCCCGCCCGGCATTAGAAGCGATCAAACTACTCCCGGAGCGTCGACGTTTCATGAAGGGGCTTTTCGCCTGGGTTGGATTTAAAACTTGCTCCGTCAATTACCACCGTGAACCGCGCAACGCGGGAAAAACAAAATGGAATTACTGGCGCTTATGGAAGTTTGCCATCGAGGGCATTACATCCTTTAGTCAAGTACCGCTTCAGATTGCATCCTACCTTGGGTTTCTCATTTCCTTTTTAGCATTTTTTTATGCTGTTTTTTTAGTATTTGAAACCTTGTTTTATGGAAATTCCGTCAAGGGATACCCATCGATAATGGTTGCACTTCTTTTTCTTGGTGGTGTTCAGCTTATGGCGCTGGGGGTCATAGGTGAGTACATTGGCCGCCTCTATGACGAAAGCAAGCAACGCCCCATTTACCTTATTCGCGAAATATGGCAGAACAAACCTTGAATCGCCTTTTTTGAAAATCATCTTTGACCAATGAAAATGAAAGAGATATTATTCTTTGGAATGGCGGGTAGCGCTGGTTTTGTCACTGACGTTGCAATTGTTTGGTTTCTTACGCTTCGCCAGATCAATCCACTCGCCGCACAGGCAGCTGCGTTTTCTGTCGCCGTGATCATCACTTGGTATATCAACCGTCGCTTTACGTTTAACCAGCACGCGAGCAAAAATCGCTTACATGAATTCGGAAAATATCTCGCTGCGAATATTTTCGGTGCAATTATAACAAATGGCATATATGCATTTCTCGTTATTAAAATCGCATTATTTTCCCGCAACCCTGTTTTGGCTGTTTTTGTAGGCGCGACTGCTGGTCTTCTATTTAATTTCATTTCCTTGAAATGGTTTGTTTTTCGCACATAATGAAATTTCCGAAAGGTATCAATTGGGCACTGCAGCTTTGCAATAGCACGACTTCAAAGCACTTCCGTCGCTAGATAAATTACTAGGGAACTTTATGAGTCCAGAAGCTTATCTCTCCATGGCTGATACTGAAGCCCAACATTGGTGGTTTACGGGTCGCCGTAAAATATTAGAATTCGTCATCAGAAAATTAGATTTGCCAAAAAATGCGAACATACTTGAGATAGGCTGCGGAACAGGCGGGAATCTGGAGATGCTTGCACATTTTGGAGTTGTAAGCGCATTGGAAATGGACGCAACAGCGCTCAAAATTGCAACAGAAAAATCAAAGGGGCGCTACGATATAAAACAAGGCGTCTGCCCCGATCTTTCTCAGCTTTCTTTGCAAAAATTTGATCTGATCTGTTTATTTGATGTTCTTGAACATATCGATCAGGATATTGAAACTATAGCAGAGGCCAAGAAGCTTCTAGCGGATGGCGGGAGAATTCTGATTACTGTCCCTGCCTATGCATGGCTCTGGAGTATGCACGATGAATTCTTGCATCATAAAAGGCGATATACCGCCGCAAAGCTGCGCAAAGTAGCGGATTCAACAACCCTTAGGGTTTCTTTATTAACTTACTTTAACGCCCTTTTATTTCCATTGATTGCAGTAGTTAGACTCAAAGAAAAACTATTGCACAACAATGAACCTGGTGGAACTGGCATGCCACCAAAGCCAATTAACTTTATATTAAGAATTATATTTGGCTTTGAAAGGCATTTCATTGGCAAGATCCCCATCCCATTTGGCGTGTCTTTACTTGCCATCTTTAAGAAATAAATTTATTCACTAAACATAATGGATTAGAGTTTCCCATGAACATGACAAAAACCGCCATCATCACCGGCATCACCGGCCAGGACGGGGCTTACCTCGCCGAGCTGCTGCTGGCCAAGGGCTACACCGTCTACGGCACCTACCGCCGCACCAGTTCCGTCAACTTCTGGCGCATCGAGGAGCTGGGCATCGCCCAGCATCCCCACTTGCACCTGGTCGAGTTCGACCTCACCGACCTGGGCTCGGCCATCCGCCTGCTGCAGATGAGTCAAGCCACCGAGGTCTACAACCTTGCCGCCCAGAGCTTCGTCGGCGTGAGCTTCGACCAGCCGCACACCACGGCGCAGATCACCGGCATCGGCCCCTTGAACCTGCTGGAGGCCATTCGCACCGTCAACCCCAAGATCCGCTTCTATCAGGCCAGCACCTCGGAGATGTTTGGCAAGGTGCAGGCCATTCCGCAGGCGGAAGACACTCCCTTCTATCCCCGCAGCCCTTACGGCGTGGCCAAGCTCTATGCCCACTGGATGACGGTGAACTATCGCGAGAGCTACGGCATCTTCGGCGCCAGCGGCATTCTGTTCAACCATGAGAGCCCGCTGCGCGGGCGCGAGTTCGTCACCCGCAAGATCACCGACAGCCTGGCCAAGATCAAGCTGGGCAAGCTGGAGGTGCTGGAGCTGGGCAATCTGGACGCCAAGCGCGACTGGGGCTATGCCAAGGACTATGTCGACGGCATGTGGCGCATGCTGCAAGCCGATGAGCCTGACACCTATGTGCTGGCCACCAACAGGACGCAGACGGTGCGCGACTTCGTCAGCCTGGCGGCCAAGGCTGCGGGCATCGCACTGCAGTGGCATGGCCAGGCCGAGCAGGAGCGCGGCCTTGACACCGCCACGGGCAAAGCCATCGTCACCATCAACCCCAAGTTCTACCGCCCGGCGGAGGTGGAACTGCTCATCGGCAACCCGGCCAAGGCCAAGGCCAAGCTGGGCTGGGAGCCGAGCACCACGCTGGAGCAGCTTTGCGCCATGATGGTGGAGGCGGACTTGCGCAGGAATGCGGCGGGGGCGTCGTTTTGAACCAGGCCTGGATGCCTAGAACGGGTGGCGTATTCTTGACTGGAAGATGATTGCGAGGGTTGACCATGCTACAAACGATCGAGGTTGAAATCGACATGCAGGGGCGCATGCGCCGTGTGGGCGGCGGGCCTCTGCCTGCAGGCCGCGCCTTGTTCACCCTGCTGACGCCTCCGGCCAATGAGGCCGCCTTGTTTTCAGAAGCAGTCTTGGCCGAAGACTGGCTCAAACCCGAAGAGGATGCAGCATGGGCTCACTTGCAGCCGGTCGGGTCGTAGTGTTACCGGGCGGCCGACGCGGATACCCCCAGCATGACCCCAAGCGCGCCTTACCGCCGGTCGGCAGTCCTGTAAATGGTGCTGTTTTCCAGCTTACCGATTGCAACCACGACGACGACCAGCTCGGCATCGCGCACTTCATAGACCAGCCGATACCCAATGCCGCGCAGTTTGATCTTGTAGCGGTCGGGGTGTCCCGCCAATTTTGCCGACGGCACGCGGGGCGATTCAAGCCTTTCAGCCAGCTTGCGCTTGAACTGGTCGCGCACGCTGGCGTCGAGCTTGCGCCACTCTTTCAGCGCGGCATCAATAAACCCAAGCTCAAAGCGCATCAAGCGCTACCCGGATAACGGGCTGATTCTTGCGTTCGTCGGCCAACTGGTTCAGTTCCAAGTCCTCAAGCCGCTCCATCAAATCAACATAGGCGGCGGCAGGGATGCAATAAAAGGCGGGTTCATTGCGGTTCAGGATGGCAACAGGGCCGCCGTCACCAGCGGCAACGGTGCCCATCGGATTCTTTCTCAATTCGGACACGCTGGCCGTGGTCTGCGCAAGGATGCTGGATGTCATGTCAAGACCTATTAAAAGTATGATTAAAAGTACCCATTATAGCACCCTGAACAGGGCCTCGAGAGCTGCGGCAAGTGTTCTCAGGGTCAGCCATGATGCATCGCATCGGCCAGTGCCGCCACCACGCAGGTATTGAGTGGCACGCCCTCTTGCCGAGCGCGTGCCACCAGGCGTGCATGCCGGCTGCGCGGCAACCGCGCCAGCACGCGCCCCGATTCGCCGCCAGACTCCGGGGCCGGGATGATGTCACCGGCTTCTCTCAGCGTCTGCCGAGTGCTCCAGCAACCTGGCCAGCTTGCGGTATAGTCTGGCCAGATTGGAGTTGCGATTGGAGTGACCCATGCAAGTCAATATCCTGGAATGCAAGAATCATCTGTCGCAACTCGTCCGACGCGCGCAGCAGGGCGAGGAAGTCATCATTGCGCATCGCGGAGTGCCGGCGGTCAAGTTGGTACCTGTGGGGGCTATACCCGAAACGGCACAACGTGATGTGCTGTCTTGGCTCCGGCGCAACCCGCTGCCGGTGCCATTGCGCCGCTCAGCTCAAGAGATCGACGACGCCATTGGGCAGGAGCGCCAAGGGTGGGATTGATTTACCTCGACGCCTGCCTGCTGATCTATGCCTTCGAGGATCACCCGCTCTGGGGCGCTCGCGTACGGGAGGCACTGGCTCGGGAATCTGCCGACCGGTATGCCATTTCCCCACTGGTGAAGTTTGAATGCCTGGTTGCACCCATGCGTACGGGTAATGTGGCGCTGCAGCGCTACTACGAGGAAGGTTTTGCCCAGTTTGCGTTGCTACCCATGCCGGACGAAGTGTTCGTGCAGGGTGCCATGCTTCGTGCCCGTTTTGGGCTGAAAACCCCGGATGCCCTGCATCTGGCGACTGCGCTCACGCACCGCTGTGATGCCTTGTGGACAGCGGATATGCGCTTGCAGCAGGCTGCCCACGGCCTGGCGGTGAATATTCTGGCCGGGTGAGCGAGCGGTGGCCCTTCGCATTGCGGCCACGCCTGGGCTTGCATGTCATGCGGGATCAAGCGGAGAAAAAATTGATTCAAACTGTTCTCATCACCGGACTGCGCAGCTTCACCGGCCATTACCTGGGTGCGGCCCTGCGCGCACGCGGCGCCCGCGTGGTGGGCCTGGTGCAAGGCATACCCCAGGGCGCGGATGAAATAGCCTGCGACCTGACCGACGCCCAAGCTGTGCGTGCGGCCGTCGCCCAGGTGCGGCCCACGCATGTGGTGCATCTGGCGGCGCTTTCCTTCGTGGGGCATGCCGATGCGCGGGCGTTCTACGACGTCAACCTGTTTGGCACCCTCAACCTGTTGGAAGCCTTGGCGGGGCTGGGTGCGCCGCCGAACAAGGTGCTGATTGCCAGCTCGGCCAATGTGTACGGCACGCCGGGGGTGGAAGTCATCAGCGAGGCGGTGTGCCCCGCCCCGGTGAACCACTATGCCTGCAGCAAGCTGGCCATGGAGCACATGGTGCGGACCTGGATGGACCGCCTGCCCATCGTCATGACGCGGCCGTTCAACTACACGGGGGTGGGACAGGACGAGAAGTTCCTGATTCCGAAGATCGTCAGCCACTTCAAGCGGCGTGCGCCCGTCGTCGAACTGGGCAACCTGGACGTAGCGCGGGACTTTTCCGATGTGCGCGATGTGGTGGACGCTTATACGGCCCTGCTCGACGGCCCGGTGCAGGGCGAGGTGTTCAACATTTGCAGCGGCAAGGCCGTGGCGCTGCGCGAGGTCATTGCCGCGATGAATGCGCTCGCGGGCTATGCCATCGAGGTGCGTGTGAATCCGGCTTTTGTGCGCGCCAATGAAATTCCAGTTTTGCGCGGCTCTCACGAAAAACTGACGCAAGCCACAGGTTTTGCTCCGCGTTTTGCGCTGAACGACACGCTGTACTGGATGCTGAACAGCGACCCCGTGTAGCCGTCAGGCGTACACATTGTTTGACTTCATGGCTGGGTTTGATGCGACCAAGGTCTATGCCCCGCATGCCCCACCAAGTTTGACGTCACTCGGTTTTTGGCATATCTTTTTGCCATGTATTGCATGGGGGCCCTATGGAAACGGCAAAAGTGTTCTGGTCTGGTCGGTCGCAAGCGGTGCGTTTGCCCAAGGCCTTTCGGTTCGAAGGTGACGTGGTGCGTATACGGCGGCATGGCGCGGCGGTGATTCTTGAGCCCGTCCCGACTGACTGGGCTTGGCTTGATGCGCTTGCTGGTACCTTGGATGCCGACTTCGTGCAGGCGGTTGCGGCACAACCTGCACCGCAGGAGCGGCAAGAGTTGACTCCACTCTTCCCCTGATGCGCTTCCTGCTCGACTCCAACGCCGTCATTGCGTTGCTGAACCATCCGACTGGCCCGGTCTCGCAACGTGTTCGGCAGTATCGGCCAGTGGACATCGGTTTGCCGTCCATCGTGATGCACGAGTTGTATTTCGGTGCCTTCAAGAGCCAGCGGACCGAGAGGAATTTAGCCATCGTCGATGGCTTGCGTTTTGAGGTGGTTCCGTTCGATCAGGACGATGCACGTCGGGCCGGAGAGATTCGGGCGGCACTGGCGGCGCAAGGAACACCCATCGGCGGGTATGACGTCCTGATCGCAGGCCAGGCCAGTGCCCGCGGCTTGACTCTGGTATCTCGCAATTTGCGTGAGTTTGCACGCGTGGAAAGTCTCCAGGTCGAGAACTGGGAAGCCACCCCACGCGGTGTGCCCCCGCAGTTGGCAGCACACCCAGTATGAACTCTCCCGCCGCTAAACGCATGGCGTTGTAACGGGGTTTCGCGGGTCAATGACTTCGACTTATTCCGTTGCCTTGGCAATTATATAGATTCTATGTGTCATATTTACTTTTTGAGTGAACATGTGACATATCTAGTCGCTAGCCGCCTCATTTACGTCTACAACATAGTCGACGGTATCGATTCTACGGCCGGAGAAGATAAATCGGCTCTTCGTGAGGTGGCGCCACATCTTTTGCCAGCGACGGTCTATAACCATGCAGTTTTATGATGAGGTGGCGCTTGGATATGAGTCGGGTTGGGTTGGCGCTGCTGCATCGTCGAATAGCCACGCACAGTGCGTCCGGACCCAAATCTCGATGGATTTCATTTCAGGCGCTGAAAGCGTCTTGCAAATAGCCTTGGCCAAATGCCGTCCATCCATCGATTTTTTGACCCGTCGAAGAGCCTGGCTCGCATCGTCTTGATTTTGAGTCGACAAAACCTTGAACAGCGCGGCCGCTTGGTGTAAATCCTTTTTACGCTTGGCGGCAAAAGCTGCCGGACGCATCGCGGCTACTGCCAGCTTGTGCCACATGAAGCGCGCCGGCTCTGGCACGTTCACAAGCGCACCATAGGGTGCCAAGGCAGCAGCTTGTTGGGTGGCATTGACGAGATAGTCAAGAAATGGCAGCGGCTGGGCATGAATGCCGGAGGGCAGCTTGATCGGCGTGTCCTCGTCGATGCGGCCTGGTGTCAGAAAGTCGATATGAAAATCCTGGCCTCTGACCTTGAGTGACACCTCGGCATGGCGTCGGTTGAGTTGCGGTACGGCAAAAAGCTTGGGTTCCCACGCAAACAGATCCTGCTCGATGTCCATTTGCGTGACAGCAAGGCTGTACCGCGAAAAGGAAAGATCCAAGTCATTCGTTAGCACAGCCGGGTGCTCGCGATAACCGAGCATGTTGAGGATGACACCATAAGCCGGGGTTCCGATCATCACGCATCCGGATCGAAAGACGCCGATACGCTCCAGCACTTGCAGAGCGCCAGCGGCTGCTCTGGTGGGTGCAATGTAGCCTGACTGAACAAGTGCCTTGACCAAAGCCATCCGCTGAACGGCCTCAGCCCGTGCGTCTTCGTCTTCGAGCCGGGCGAGAGTCCGTTGCACGGTGGTGTCAGCCGCTGCCCCGATGTAATGCTGGACCTGGATGCCCCTGGGGTCGGTGTACTGTGCATACCAGTAGGTCGCACCATGAATGATTTTTGAGACGGCGCGGACGTCTCCGGTTGCAGCAAATCCGTCGCCAGGATAGGGGGACGACTGGCAGATTTGCAGCAACTGGGCGTAGAGCGTCTGGATCGCAAGGGGATGTTCGCGCATGGCTGATCTTTATACTTGAAAACCGTATAGTTAAGTATAAATGAGGACCGCCAGCGCATCGGTCAACATTGACTCGGCGCGAACAAACAGGATAAGGCTGCAGTATGGGACAACTCATGCGTAGCACCGTAAGAATCCCCCGTCTTCGCGCCAGTGAGGATGTCAAAGCCATGCAGGTTGTGGCGGCCGCAGCCATAGCGATGGGCGAGGTCTTCGGGGTAGGTGTCTTGAACATGTGCTTTCACGTTGTTGGGGTCAGCTTGCGTGGCATGCTGCTTCGGTTCAGGCACCCGTCGAGTTCGGGCAATGCCCGTTCAGCCCAAGGTAAAGAGCTCCTTGAGTTCTGCGTTCCCAAGCTGGCCGATCCAGCGCTCACCCGTGCCGACCGTCAGATCCGCCAGTTCGCGCTTGCTCTGGATCATGGCATTGATACGCTCTTCGAACGTCGCCCGGGTGATCAGGCGGTGCACCTGCACATTGCGCTGCTGCCCGATGCGATAAGCCCGATCCGTGGCCTGGGTTTCTACCGCAGGGTTCCACCACAGATCAAAATGAATCACGTTCGAGGCCGCTGTCAGGTTCAGGCCCGTGCCGCCGGCCTTGAGCGAGAGCAGGAAGACACGCTCGGTGCAATCGTTCTGAAACCGCTCCACCAGGGTGTCGCGCCTGGCGCGGGCCACGCCTCCATGCAGGTACAGCGGCTCGCGGCCATGGCGGTCCTTGAGCCACCGGCGCAGGATGGCGCCCATCTCCCGGAACTGGGTGAACACCAAGACCTTCTCGTGGCTGGCGTGGATGGCGTCGACGAGTTCCAGGAAGCGCTCGGCCTTGCCTGAGAGGCTCGAGTCCGTAGAGCCCTGCTTGAGGTATTGGGCCGGATGGTTGCAGATTTGCTTCAAGGCCAGAATCATCTGCAGCACCAGTCCCTGGCGCTTGAAGGTGTCGGACTCGCCGGCAATCACCCGCAGTCCTTCCTTGACCACCGATGCATACAAGGCGGCCTGGGTTTTGGACAAGGCGCAGTACTGATCCTGTTCGATCTTGGCCGGCAGGTCCTGGATGATGCGTGAATCGGACTTCAGGCGCCGCAGCAGAAAAGGGGCCGTGACCCGTTTGAAACGCCCCAGAACAAGCTGATCGCGATGCGTCTGGATCGGCACTCCGTACTCTTTCGTGAAATGCGCCAGCGTTCCCAGATAGCCACGACAGGCAAAGTCCATGATGCTCCAGTACTCCGACAGTCGGTTCTCCACCGGGGTGCCGCTCATGGCGATGAAGGTCCGCGCTGCAATGGCCTTCACCGCCTTGGTCTGGGCAGCCGCCGGGTTCTTGATGTTCTGCGCCTCGTCCACCACCAACAGATGCCAGGCCATGGCCTTGAGCGTGGCCGTCTCGGCGCGCACGACGCCATAGGTTGTGAGCAAGACATCTGGACGGTCTGCTTTGAGTTCCCGCTTGGCCCCATGGAACACAGCCACCGTCAGCTCAGGCGCAAACCGGGAGATTTCCTTCTGCCAGTTGGTGAGCAGGCTGGTGGGCATCACCACCAGTACCTTGGCGGCCTCCAGGGCTCCTTCATCCTTGAGACGCTGCAGCGTGGTGATGACTTGCAGAGTCTTACCCAGGCCCATATCGTCGGCTAGCACACTGCCCAGACCAGCCCGGGCGTTGCGGTACAGCCAAGCATAGCCTCGTTCTTGATACGGACGCAGGGTGGCGTGGATGGAAGCGGGCAAGGCGACATCGCCAGCGTCGAGCAAGGTCCGGATGATCCCTTGCGCCTCGGCATCCAGTCCCAGGGTGGCGCCGGCGTACTCACCCGCGAGTGCTGCGCGCAGCAATTCCGCGCCGGTGGGCCTGGGCGGTTTGGCGAGTTGTGCGCGCAGACGCTCCATGGCGTCGGGGTCAAGCACAACATACTGCCCCTTGAAGCGGATCATGCCCGCGGCGCTGCCGACCAACCTGTCGAACTCGTGGTGGGTGAGTTGATGCTCCCCCACCGCAACGGTCCAGTCGAACTTGAAGAGATCGTCCATGCCGAAGAAGCTGTTGCCCGCCTGGGTTTTGCCGCTCACGCGCATCGACAAACGCGGCCGCAGCACTTGGTCCAGCGCCTTGGGGAGCAGAGCACGCATGCCCAGCAGCCGAATGATGGGCAGGGTGTCGAACAAGAAGGACGGCAGATCCGATGCCGCCAGTTCGAGTGGAGTCTTGGCGCCGCTGCGGACATAGGTATTGAGCGGCGGAAAGAACTCCGCCAGCATCGCCACCGTTTGCAGCACGGCGTAACGCTCCTGGGTCCAGTCCGGATGCTGGAGCACCGTGGCCAGTGGCACCGGCTCCTGCATCACAGCCGATACAGACTCAATGGCCACCGACAGGGTCAGATCGGCTGCTTTGCGCGAGGCTTCCTGCAGAACGAGCAGGGGAGCGTGGCGCCTTTGAGCCAGATGCAAACGCGAGAGCCAGGACTGGATGCTGCCGGGGATGGCGCTTTCGCCAGGGCCGTCGAGGTGCGCGCGTCCCGTGGCGAAGAACAAGGACCGGATCGCATCCATCGATTGGGGCGGCTCGACCCAGGCCTTCACGTACAGGTCGAGCATGAGGCTGCACAAGGTGATCGCCTGGGTCAGAGGGGTGAGCGTGAGCTTGCGCCGCCCTTGACGAAACGCCAGCAGACCCTCGGGCAGTCTGGTGGCGATCTGCTGCAGCAGTTGACGCACCAACGGGTCGAGTTGCGCGGGGACCCAGCGTAAGCACGTGGAGCCGTCACTCCGTGTGAAGACCTCCGGGATCACCGCCCCGCGTGCCAGCAGATGCAAGGCGAACAGGCGCAATTCGAACAAGGCTGCGACCTCCGCTTGCAGGTCAGGAAGTCGCTCCGGGTTCAGACTTCCCAGAGCTTGCAATAAACCATCCCAACCGGAGACGGCATCCAGCCCCTTGAGTGTCGGGGTGTAGGAGGCATCCAGTTCGAGGCGAGGCCGGTCCGGTGGCAGCAACGGGCTTGCCGATGCGGCGTCGGCATCGGGCATCGCGGTCAAGGCACGCTGTGCCGTTTTGGCCACCTGGCGCATGGCGCGCTGCATCTCTTCCCGAAAATCCCCAGGCGCCGAAAAAGCAGGCTGCGCGGGCAGCACCCGAAGCAGCGAATCGGTCAGATCGGGCAGGGCCGAGAAGTCCAGGGGGGCGAGCGGGTCGATCGTGTCAGCCTCGTCCACCAGCCTGGAGTGCGCGTCGGGTGGATCCTGCAGCAGCAGGAGATCGGCAACCGAAGGCAGAGTGACGGCCGCTTGCGCATCGATGTGGATGCCGCGGGCTTTGAGGGCGCCCACCAGATCCACGCCGCGCAGCGCAAACACCCGAAACGGGTCGCCATCGATGTCCCGGCTCAGAATGTAGATCACCGCCGCCAGATGTTTGCAGGGTACGGCCCAGTCGGGGCAGGAGCAGTGCATGTCCAGGTCTTGCCAGCGTGTGGGAAACACGGCGATTCCCAAACTGTGTGCCAGTTCAAGCACGGCGGGGTCGAGCTCCCGGTTCAGCAAGCGGGCGATCAAAGCCGGATTGTCTGCGACGCCGTCCAGCAGTCGTGCGGCGTCGGCTTGGGCAAGAGGTGGGACACTCAGACTGATGGCGTAAGGTCGCGGGCGACTTCCTTGAACCTGGGCGTGGATCTCACCACCATTGACCACGAGATGCTTGACGGCTCCTTTGTTGGCGTAGGTGCGCCCACGTGGCAGTCGGTTGTCATAGTCAATGTGGGTCAGTGCCTGCAGCCATTGCCGCCCCCACCAGGTCAAGCCATAGGTTGGTCGCGCCATCGGTGAGCTTGAACGTGATTGATCGGAAAAACGTGGAAAGAGTGGCCTGGCGGGTCAAACAGCAATTCCTTCAGCTTGTTTCCGCACCTGATGCGCCACCGCCGCGAGCAGCAAGCCCAGCATCACCACGAAAAACCGCCCTTCGTTCACATCCAGCAGCAGGGAGTTGAACAGGCTGCCCACGGCGATGGTGACGATCACGCCTTGCAGGGCGTCGCGCTCGATGACGGGCAGCTTCAGGCCGTCGCGCCATGCGGCAATGCCCATGCCAAGCAGGAGCGCGAGGCCAATGACGCCGAGCTGCACCGTGGTGCTGAGGTATTCGTTGTGGGGGTTGACGGCGTCCAGCGTGTTGGTTCCAGCCACGAGCTTGGCGTACTCCTCGTGCAGGCTGCCGGTGCCGGTGCCGAGGATGGGGTGCTGCGCGATGAGTCGCAGGCTGTTGCGCCAGAACTGCAGGCGCAAACCGAGTGAATTGGCGTCCAGATTGCCCTCTCGGGTGCGCTCGAACTGCTTGTACTGCTGGATGTTGCTCACGGCCTGCTCCAGCCGCAGCTTGGCCACCGGAAAGGCCGTGAACGCCACCCCAGCCAGCACGACGGCGGCCACGCTGCCGATCACGAGCCCGCGCAACCTGAAGCGCTGCCAGGCCAGCAGCACGATGAGGGCGAACACGACGACATAGCCGGTGCGGGCGATGTTGATGTAGAGCAGGTCGAATGCCATCCACGCCGCCACGAGCACCCACAGCCAGCGCCAGCGGCCAGGCTCGAACGCCTTGCGGGCGAAGAAGTAGGCGGCGAAGGCCATGATGGTGCCGAAGTGGATATGGCCTTGCACCACGGACTCATGCAAGCGCGTGGGCACCCAGTTGAAGAACCGGGCATACGACAGGGCCGTGGCGATGACCGCGCCCAGCAGAAAAGCGTTGATGGCGCGGCGGCGCCAGCGTGGGTCCATCAGCGCCATGATCAGCACCGGCACGAGCAGCAGCTTGGCGTACTTGCCCATGAAGTTGCTCACCCCATGCCCGGTGCCGGCGCTGTAGGTGGTGCCGATGACGAACATCAGCAGCAGGGCCGTGGCCCACATGGCCGTGGGCACGGCACGCCAGCGTTGAAACTGCACGCCCCAGCGCCCGCTGAGCAGCCAGGCGAGCAGCAGCAGGACGGTGGCGACGGACCCCAGCGCGGTGGGCAGGGGCAGCGTGAAGGCCATGAGCACGGCCGCAAGATCGACCAGGCGCCAATTGCTGGTGGCGAGTGTGGGTTGTGCGGGTGGTTGTTGGGTCATGGGGTGATCGCGGTGGGCTCAGGCCATTGTTTGCCGGCTCTGGCGATGGTCAGCGTTGGCAGCAGGCCCGAAGCGGGGTGCGAAGCTCCCCCTCCCAGCCTCCCCCACGAGTGGGGGAGGAGAGAACGGCGCTGCGCGAACTGGAGAGATGCCCCACCCAGCCTCCCCCACCCGTGGGGGAGGAGAGAACGGCGCTGCGCGAACTGGAGAGATGCCCCTCCCAGCCTCCCCCACCCGTGGGGGAGGAGAGAACGGCGCTGCGCGGGCTTGAGGGATGCCCCTCCCGGCCTCCCCTGTCCCCTCCATGGCCGAGGAGGGGCCTGCTCCCTCCCCATGCATGGGGAGGGGTGGGGAAGGGTTCGAACCGTCACACATTGGGGAAGCATCACCCATGTGCAAGAGTTCAAGGCCCGCAGCACTTCGGCCCCACGCACGGCAACGGCACATCACCCCTGCTGAATCTCGATTTTCACTTCCAGCACTTCCAGCGAATCCTGGCGTTCGAGCTTGACCTGGATGTCGTTCTGGTTGATTTTGACGTACTTGGAAATGACGGCGACGAGGTCGCGCTGCAGCGCCGGCAGGTAGTCGGCCGGCGCGCCCGAGACGCGCTCGTGGGCGAGGATGATCTGCAGCCGCTCCTTGGCGATGGACGCCGTTTTCTTCTTTTCGCCGAGCAGGAAAGACAGGATGGACATGGCGCTGTCTCCCATCAACGGCCGAACAGGCGCTTGATGAACCCGGGCTTCTGGTAGTCGGTGAAGCGCATGGGGCGCTCTTCGCCGAGGAATCGGGCGATCACGTCCTGGTAGGCGCTGGCCACGTCGCTGTTGTCCAGATGGATGGCCGGCAGGCCCTGGTTGGAGGCCTGCAGCACGCTTTCGCTTTCGGGCACGACGCCGATGAGTTTGAGCCGCAGGATGTCCTGGATGTCTTCAATCGACAGCATCTCGCCTTCGGCCACGCGCTTGGCGTTGTAGCGGGTGATGAGCAGGTGCTCGCGGATGGGTTCGGCGCCGTCGATGGCGCGCTTGGTCTTGGAGCCGAGGATGCCGAGGATGCGGTCCGAGTCGCGCACCGACGAGACTTCCGGGTTGGTGACGATCAGCGCCTCGTCGGCGAAGTGCATGGCCAGCAGCGCGCCGCTCTCGATGCCCGCCGGGCTGTCGCACACGATGTAGGTGAAGCCCATCGCGTCCAGATCCTTGAGCACCTTCTCCACGCCTTCCTTCGTCAGCGCGTCCTTGTCGCGGGTTTGCGAGGCGGGCAGCACGAACAGGTTGTCGCACTGCTTGTCCTTGATCAGCGCCTGGTTGAGGTTGGCCTCGCCCTGGATGACGTTGATGAAGTCGTACACCACGCGGCGCTCGCAGCCCATGATGAGGTCGAGGTTGCGCAGGCCGACGTCGAAGTCGATCACGGCGGTCTTGTGGCCGCGCAGGGCCAGGCCGGTGGCGAAGGAGGCGCTGGTGGTGGTCTTGCCGACCCCGCCTTTGCCGGATGTGACGACGATGATTCTGGCCATGGTTGCTGGGTGTTGGTGGTTGAAGATTGGGGGGCGGGGGCGGCGGGATTACTTCAGTTTCAGCGCTTCGATGCGCAAGGCGTTGCCGTCCAGCAGCACATGCGCCGGCTTGCCCTTGATGCTGTCGGGCAGCGTCTGGTCGGCGGTGCGGTAAACCCCGGCGATGGCCACCAGCTCGGGCTCGAAGCAGGTGCTGAAAATGCGGGCGCCCTCGGCGCCGTGGGCGCCCGCCAGGGCGCGGCCGCGCAGCGGGGCATACACATGAATATTGCCGCCGGCAATGATCTCGGCGCCGTGGCTCACCACGTCGAGCACGATCAAGTCGCCCGGGGTGTACACGCGCTGGCCCGAGCGCAATGGCTTGTCGATCAGCAGGGTGGCGTGGGCGGGCTCGGCATGGGCCTGCGGCTGTGCTGCGCCCGCTGTGGCGGCAGGCTGCGCGGACGGTGGCGCGGTGCCGGGGGCGGCCGAGCCTGGCTGGGGGGCAGCCCGCGAGCTGTCGGCAGCTTCTGTGGTATCGGCAGCGGGCGGCTTGCGTGGCGCGGCGTGGGTGTCCAGCCGGGGCAGGGCGGCAACGGCCCAGTCGGCCTGCGCGTCGTTGGCCACCACGCCAATCGGGCGCAGGCGCAACCCGGTGAGCCAGGTGGCCAGGGCGTTCACGTCCAGGCGGGCGTCGTCGTCCAGCCGGCGCAGGTCCAGCACCACGGCATCGCCGGCGAAAAACTCGGGCGCGGCGTCGAAGCGCTGCTGCAGTGCGGCCTGCAGCGCCGCCATGTCGGCGGTTTTCAGCGCCAGGTGCAGCGCGTCCACCGCTCCGGCGCGCAAGTCGAACAGGCTGGATTTGCGCGTGCTCATGGCTGGCCGCGCCGGGCGCGGGGCAAAGGGCGGAACGGGTGGGCGCAGTGCGACATCGCGGGCATCGAGACGGGCGTCCTTGAAGACAGATGGGCAAAGGCTGCATGGTACTTGCACGAGCCGACGCAATTCGCCTATAACGCAGGGAGAAACTGCATGCTGACCCACGAACGACGAGACTGGAGACACGATGAACTGGACTACTCACGAAGTCGGCAATATGGTGGAGCCGCTGGCCGACTACAACCGCTACGCCACCGACCCCGCGCTGCGCGAGGGCGCACAGCGCGAAGGCGCGGCCTGGGCCGATGCCGCGCTGCTCGCCGTGGGCGCGGAGCTGGGCCGTGCCACGTTGCAGGAGCAGGCGCGCCTGGCCAACGTCTACGGTCCGGTGCTGCGCGACTTCGACCCGCAAGGCCGGCGCATCGACGCGGTGGACTTTCACCCCGCCTGGCACAGCCTCATGGGCGGCATTTTCCAGCGCGGCTTCCACAGCGCCGCCTGGGCCGAGCCGCGCCCCGGGGCGCATGTGGCGCGCGCGGCGGGCTATCTCATGCAGGGCCAGGTGGAGGCCGGCACGCTGTGCCCGACGACGATGACCTTTGCGTCCATTCCCATCCTGCGGCGCGAGCCGGCCCTCTGGGCGCAGCTCGAGCCCCACCTGTTCAGCCGCGAGTACGACCCCGCCGATGCGCCGCTGGCCGCCAAGCGCGGCATGTTGGTCGGCATGGGTCTGACCGAGAAGCAGGGCGGCTCCGACCTGCGCACCAACACCACGCTGGCGCGGCCGCTGGGCGCGGGCGGGCGTGGCGCGGAGTACGCCCTGGTCGGCCACAAATGGTTTTTCTCGGCGCCGCAGTCGGATGCCCATCTGGTGCTGGCGCGCGATGCCAGCGACGCCCTGAGTTGTTTCTACGTGCCGCGCTGGCGGCTCGATGCCACGCGCAATGCGGTGCGCGCGCAGCGCCTGAAAGACAAGCTGGGCAACCGCTCCAATGCCAGCGCCGAAGTCGAGTTCCAGGACGCCTGGGGCCTGCTGGTGGGCGAGCCCGGGCGCGGCATTCCCATCCTCCTGGAAATGGCCACCTACACCCGGCTCGACAACGTGCTGGGCAGCACGGCGCTGCTGCGCGCCGCCCTGGTGCAGGCCATGCACCACGCGCGCCAGCGCAGCGCCTTCGGCAAACACCTGGCCGAGCAGCCCTTGATGCAGGCCGTGCTGGCCGACCTGGCGCTGGAAACCGAAGCCGCCACCACACTGGCCCTGCGCCTCGCCGCGGCGTTTGACCGCGAGGAAAATGCCCCTCGGGAGGCGCTGGCTGCAGAGCCGCAGCCTGGGGGCCAACATGAGGAAGCGCACGGCCGCCCGAAACTTCCTCATCCCCCTCGGGGGGCGGCTGCTGCGGAGCAGCGGCCTGGGGGCCAACATGAGGAAGCGCACGGCCGCCCGAAACTTCCTCATCCCCCTCGGGGGTCGGCTGCTGCGGAGCAGCGGCCTGGGGGCCCTGTCCAACTGGAAGCCGCCATGCGCCGCATCCTCACCCCTGCGGCCAAGCTCTGGGTGTGCAAGCGCGCCATCGAGGCCGTGGGCGAGTGCATGGAGGTGCTGGGTGGCAGCGGCTATGTGGAAGAGCAGCCGCTGGCGCGCATGCTGCGCGAGGCGCCGGTCAATTCCATCTGGGAAGGCTCGGGCAATGTCATGGCGCTGGACCTGCTGCGCGCCCTGCAGCGCGAGCCGCAGGCGGCGCAGGCGCTGCAGGATTGGCTGGCCGACGCCTGCCAGGGCGACGCCGCGCTGACCCGCGCCCTGGCGGCGTTGGATGCGCTGCGCATCGAGGCGCAGCGCAACCCGGCGCAGGCCCGCGCCCTGGCGCAAGACCTGGTGCTGCTGGTGCAGGCCGTGCTGCTGTGCCAGCACGCGCCCACGTTCGTGGCCGACGCGTTCATCGCCAGCCGCCTGGGCTGCGCACGCGGCGGCCGCATCTTCGGCGTGCTGCCGCAGGGGGTGGACATGCTGGCGATCGTCAAGCGCGCGTGGGCAGGGGAGTAAGCAGGGCTTGACCCGCAGCATCGACGGGAAGCCGCTGAGCGGCCAGACCCGGGGCGCCTGCGGCTCACCCCGCTTGCAAGGACTCGATCAGCGGGCAGGTGATGCTGCCGCCGTGGTTGGCGCAGCGTGCCACCAGCGTGCCGAGTGCCGACTCGATGCGCCGCAGATCGGCGAGTTTTTCGCGCACGTCGGCAAGCTTGGCTTCGGCCAGGTGGCGGGCGTCGTCGCAATGCGTGCCGTCTTGCAGGCGCAGCAAATCGGCCACCTGGTCGAGCGAAAATCCCAGGCGCTGCGCGCTTTTGATGAAGCGCAGGCGCACCAGGTCCTTGGTGCCGTAGCGGCGGATGCTGCCGTAGCTTTTGTCCGGCGTGCCGAGCAGTCCACGGCGCTGGTAAAAGCGCACGGTTTCCACGTTCACCGCACCGGCGGCGGCCAGTTGTCCAATGCTCAAGCCTGCCTCAGATGTAAAAATTTGTGTCATTGCTTGTGTCCGTACTTAAGTACGGCGCCACACTACCACCCTTGACGCATTCATACAAGGAGACCGATGGTGAACACGGACGTGAACCCCGCCCCGCAAGCCCCCCAGGGCAAGGTGGCGCTGCTCGCCGGCGGCCTGGCGGCCATTCTGGCGTCGAGCTGCTGCCTCGGACCGTTGATTCTGGTGTCGCTCGGCGTCAGCGGTGCCTGGATCGGCAACCTCACGCTGCTCGAACCGTATCGGCCGTACTTCCTGGGCGCCGCGCTCGTCGCGCTGGCGTTGGCGTACCGGCGCATGTTCCGGCCCGCCACCGCGTGCAAGCCTGGCGATGTTTGCGCCCTGCCGGGTGTGCGCGTGACCTACAAGGTCGTGTTCTGGGTGGTGGTGGTGTTGATCGCCATCGCCTTCGCTTTCCCGTATGTCGCCCCATTCTTTTACTGAACCCAAGGAGTCTCCCATGCGCAAAATCCTGTTCGCTCTCGCCTTGTGTGTTTTCGCGCTGCCGGCGTGGGCCGCCACAGAAACCGCCCAGCTCTCGGTGCCCGGCATGACCTGTGCGGTATGCCCGATCACGGTGAAAAAAGCGCTGGACGACGTGCCCGGCGTGAGCCATGTGAGCGTCGATTTCCCCGCCAAGACGGCTCAGGTGCAGTTCGACGACAGCAAGACCCAGGTCGCCGCTCTGCTCAAGGCGGTGGCCGACGCCGGCTATCCGAGCAAGGTGGTCAAGGTCGTGCGCTGATGAACGCGCCCGAGAAGCTTTCCCCCGCGCTGCGCGACTGCTGCGCCACCGATACCAGCAAAACACCGGCCGTCGCGACACCGGGCCACGGGCTGCCCGCGAGCGCTGAAAGCGGCTTGCACGTGGCCGTGATCGGCAGCGGCTCGGCCGCCATGGCCGCGGCCACCCGCCTGGCCGAGGCGGGCGCGCGCGTCACCATGATCGAGCGCGGCACGCTGGGCGGCACCTGCGTCAACGTGGGTTGCGTGCCGTCCAAGATTTTCATCCGCGCCGCGCACGTCGCGCACACCCGCAAGACGAGCCCGTTCGACGCCGGCATCGCACCCTGCGCGCCGGTCATCGAGCGCGCCGCGCTGCTGGCGCAACAGCAGGCGCGGGTGGATGCGCTGCGGGCCGCCAAATACGACAACGTGGTCGCGCGCCACGCCGCGATACGCCGCGTGCAGGGGCAGGCGAGCTTCGCCGGGCCCGCGGCGCTGCGCGTGCGCCTGGCCGCGGGCGGGGAGGAGACGGTGACGTTCGACCGCTGCCTGATCGCCACTGGGGCGAGACCCGCCAGACCCGATCTCCCCGGGCTTGCCGGCACGCCGTACTGGACCTCCACCGAGGCGCTGCAGGCCGATGCCGTGCCGCCGCGCCTGCTGGTGCTCGGCGCCTCGGTCGTCGCGCTCGAACTGGCGCAGGCCTACGCCCGCCTGGGCAGCCGGGTGACGGTTGTTGCGCGCAGCAGCTTGCTCTCGCGCGAAGACCCGCTGATCGGCACGATGCTTGCCGACATCCTGCGCGGCGAGGGCATGCAGGTGCTGTTGCAAACCGCCAGCCACGCCGTGGACTACGCGGGGGGCCGCTTCACCCTGCGCACCAGCGCCGGCCCGCACGAAGCCGAGGCGCTGCTCGTCGCCACGGGGCGCGCGGCCAACACCGACGCGCTGAGCCTGCAAGCCGCAGGCGTGCAGGCGGACGCGGCTGGGCAGATCGTCGTCGGCGCCGACCTGCGCACCAGCGCCGCGGGCATTTACGCCGCGGGCGACTGCACCGCGCTGCCGCAATACGTCTACGTGGCCGCGGCGAGCGGCTCGCGCGCCGCGGCCAACATGCTCGGCGGCCAGGCGCGCCTGGACCTCGCGGCCATGCCCGCGGTGGTGTTCACCGACCCGCAGGTCGCCACCGTCGGCATGACCGAAACGCAGGCGCGCGCCGCCGGGCTGGCCGTGGACACCCGCGTGCTCGCGCTCGAACAGGTGCCGCGCGCGCTGGCGAATTTCGACACCCGAGGCTTCGTCAAGCTGGTGGCCGAGGTCGGCAGCGGCAGGCTGCTCGGCGCCCAGATCGTTGCCGATGGGGCGGGAGAGATGATCCAGGCTGCGGCGCTGGCCCTGCGCGCAGGCATGTCCGTGCACGACCTGGCCGACGCCCTGTTCCCCTATCTCACGATGGTCGAGGGCCTCAAGCTCGCCGCCCAGACCTTCACCCGCGACGTCACGCAGCTTTCCTGCTGCGCGGCCTGAGCGCGTCGCTCAACGCTTTGCTCAACGCTTCGCCCGCGCATACCCCAGCAGTCGCAGCGCCTGCGCCGCCAGCCACGCCGAGAGCAGGCCGATGAGGGCGCCGCCCAGCACGTCGGCCGGGAAATGCGCGCCCACCGCCATGCGCGACCACCCCACCCAGAGCGCGAACAGCACCAGCAAGGCCTTGAGCACCCAGTGCGCGCCGGGCAATAGGCTGGCCATCAGCACGAAGGCAAAGGCCGTGTGGCCGGAGGGAAAGCTGTGCACGTACTCGGCACGGCCGAGGATGTGCACCGCCGCCGCGCCCAGCGCCTTGGGCGGGCGGGGAAAGTCGAGCCAGGGCTTGATGCCGGAGACGATGGCCCAGTCGATCAGATAGGCCACCAGGAACACCAGCACCGCCTGCACGGCGATCCAGTTCGGCCGCTTCAGCGCCAGCGCCAGCAGCACGGCGGCGTAGACGGGGTAGAGCATGTGGTCCCCGGCGGCCGTGCCCCATAGCGCGAGGTGGTCCCACAGCCAGCCGCCGGCGGCGTGGTTGATGGCGAGGAACAGCGCGTGGTTGAGCCCGCCCCAGGCATACCACCAGGGGCCGCTCATCGCTCGGCCTTCCGCGCCAGCGGGCCATGCCAACGCGCCGTCATGCCGCCACCCAGCCCAGCGCCGTCACCCACAAGCCAACGCCGATCAGGGCGCTGAGCATGGCGACGCCGAACAGCCAGCGGCGCCCGGTGAGCGCGGTGATCGAGGCCAGCGAAATGGCGATCTGCAGAAAGATCAGACTGCGCGCCATGCCGGTGTGCGGGCGGTTGAGGCGATCGGATTCCTCGTTGGCTTTGTTCGACGCCGCTTCCAGCGCGTCGGCCCGGGCCTTGATCTCGGTTTTCTGGCCCTGGTATTTGGTGATCTTGGCCGCAATCCCGGCCTGCTTGTCGGCCGGCGCCAGGTCGTGCGCCAGTTCCATCAAGTGCTGCTTGGTGCTCACGGCCTGGTAGTAATTCCATTCATCGGTGGCGTGGGTTTTTTTCAGCACCGCCTCGTTTTTGTACAGCAGCACCTCGTTCATCAGGTGGCTGCCCTGGTAGCTGACGATGGCCCCGAGCGCGGCCAGCAGCGCGGTGAAGATGGCGACCCATTGGTTCAGCGTGTGATTTTTGCCTTCGCTCGCGTGATGCACCGCCTCTTCATGCGGGGCGTGGGCGTGGACTCCGGATTCGCTCATGGGGCTTTCTCGCTGGATGGTGCGGAACGGCGCAGGGCCGCGATGCGCCGAAGTTTAAGGCGACGCTGAATCAGTTCTCGTGATGCGATGCGCACGAGGGACTTGTTCCGTGTTGCCCAGGCCCGCCCCCGCATGTCCGGGGATTTGCAAGCCTGTGCGGGCACGCTCTAATCGTCGGCATCGTTCAGCCATCTCACCCCCTCGAGCGAGTCATCGATTCAGCCACAGACCTCCATGCCGCCGCACGCATGGGCTCACACTTGCACAGCCGCCTCAGGCGGCTTTGGCTGGGCGTTGCCGTGTGCGCGGCGCTGTTCATGGCGTGGAACGCCTGGCGCGCCTGGCAAGACATCCGCAACCAGAGCCAGGAGCGCCTGCGCGCCTTCGCCGCCGAATACGCCATCGAATGGCGCTCCACGCTGCGTGCGCGCGAAGACGCCATGCAGCGCCTCGGCCGGCGCCTGCTGGTGCGGCCCGAGTCGGCGCAGCAGCTCGACACCTACCTCCTTGAACGGCCCGGCGTCGAAGGCGTCGCCCTGGCGGATGCCCAAGGCCGCTACGTCGCCCGCAGTGGCGCACTGCCACCGCCACCACTGCAAGACGCCCAACTGACGCCACCCACCCGCGCGGCCTACGCCGCCTGCCTGCGCGACAAGACCTTCTGCCTCGGCCCGCCCATTCCCGACAAGCGTGCCGCCGGCAGCTGGATGGCGCTGGAATACCTGCCGCTTTCGGCCGTGCCCGGCGGCACGCAGGTGCCGTCTCCCGGGGGTGCCGGGCGAACGTTGGCCGGCAGGGCGTTCCCTCAGGAATGGCTGGTGCTGGCGCAGGCCTCGGTGTTTCCGCGCGCGCTCGGTTTGCTGCAGGCGCCGGGCGAGGGCATGGCCTTCGTCGTGCTGCGCAACGACGGCCTGCTGCAACTGCGCTTTCCGCCGCCTCCGCACCTGCCTTACGGGCAACCGCAACGCGGCATCATGCTCGAAGCCATCCGAGGCCAACCGCAAGCCACTTCCGGCATGTTCTCGGGTGTGGCCAGCAGCGTGAACCGGCATCTCGTCGGCGCCTATGTTCGCGTGCCCGACTACCCCTTTGTCATCGGCGCCGACCTGCCCACGCGCAGCCTGCTGCAGCGCTGGGCCGGGCAGTTGAGCGGCACCCTGCTGCTGTTTCTCGGGCTGTTTGCAGCCGGTTCCTGGTTGTTCGCCAGCGCCCTGCGCCAGCTCGGCCGCACCGAGCGCGGCCGCGAGCAGGCCCTGGACGGGCTGCGGCGCCAGCGCGACGAGCTGGACGTGACGCTCTCCTCCATTGGCGACGCCGTCATCGCCACCGACGCGCGGGGCCGCATCAGCCGCATGAACCCGGAGGCGGTGCGCCTCACCGGCTGGCCGGCATCCGAGGCCCTGGGCCAGCCCATCGAACAGGTGTTTCGCATCGCGGTGGAAGGCGAGGATCCGCCCGCGCCCTGCCCGGTGGCGCGCGCCCTGGCGACCGGCCGCGTGGTGGCGCTGGCCAACCATACCGAGTTGCGCACCCGCGACGGCCGGGTGCTGGCGATCGAAGACTCGGCCGCGCCGATCACCCAGCATGATGGCGAAGCACGCGGCGCCGTGCTGGTGTTCCACGACGTGAGCGACCGGCGCGAGCGCCAGCGGCGCAACGAGCGCCTGAAAAGCCTGTACGCGGCGCTGGCGGAGTTGGGCGAAATCGTGCAGCAGCACGCGCGCCAGGGCGACGAGCTGGCGTTGTTTCGCGCCGCCTGCGAGGCGCTGGCCGCATCCAGTCTGTTCAACGCCGCGTGGATCGGCCGCCCGGATGCCGCCGGGGTGTTCCAGGTGCTGGCCAGTGCCGGCAACGGCTCGCACGGTCTGGGGCAAATCGAGATGCGCCTCGACGACCCGCAACCCGCGCTCGCGGTGCGCGCCTGGCTGGCCGGCGAGCTGCAGGTGCACAACGATTTTCCGGCCGACCCCATCAACCTGCCGCGGCGCGACTTCGTCGTTGCCCACCGCTGGCACAGCATCGCCGCCGTGCCGCTGCTGCGCGCCGGGCGGCCCGAAGTCATTCTGGTCGTGACCTCGCCCGCGCGCGGCCTGTTCCAGGACGATGTGCGCGAACTCATCGCCCGCATCGCCCGCCTGCTCGACCACGCGCTCGACGAAATGGCCAGCCACCGCGCGCTGCAGCAGGTGCGCCAGCGCGAGCAGTGGCTGGCGCTGCACGACACGCTCACCCACCTGCCCAACCGCAACATGCTGGAGAGCGCCCTGCAGCAGGCCATCGCACGCGCCGATGCCAACGGCACCCTGCTGGCCCTGGCCTATCTCGACCTCGACGGCTTCAAGTCCATCAACGACGTGTACGGCCATCTGGTCGGCGACCAGGTGCTGCGCGGCGTGGCGGAGCGCCTCAAGACCCAGCTTCCCGCCGGCGCCCTGGCCCTGCGCATGGGCGGCGACGAGTTCGTCATCATCCTCGAAGGCAGCAAGGAGCTGGCCGAGCTCGAACCCGTCTGTCTGAGCTTTCTCGAACACCTGCGCGGACCCATGCAGGTCGGCAATCCGCCGCTCAGCCTGCAGGTGGATACCAGTTGCGGCATCACCATCTACCCCTACGACCGCGAAACCCCGGACACCCTGCTGCGCCACGCCGACATGGCGCTGTACGCCCACAAGAGCCGGCGCGGGCCGCAGCGCAGTGCCTACCGGCTGTACGACCCGGCCATGGCCAGCGCCTCGTTCAGCACGCCCGACCGCCGTGCCGAGCTGCGCCGCAAGATCGACACCGGCGACCTGGTGCTGCACTACCAGCCCGTGCTCGACCGCGCCAGCGGCCGCATCCACCATGTCGAAGCGCTCGCCCGCCTGCGCCAGGACAGCGACCTGCTGCAGCCCGACGCCTTCCTGCGCGAACTCGGGCCCATGGAACTCACCCTGCTGGGCACACGCGTGTTGCAGCAAGCCCTGGCCGACCTTGCCGCCTGGGTGCGCCAGGGGCTGCACATCGGGGTTTCCGTCAACGTCGCGCCGCAGGAACTGCTGGCCGCGGATTTTTCAGCGCAGGTGCTGGCTGAAATCGCGCGCCACCCCGAGCTCGAGCCCGGCATGCTCAGCCTGGAAATTCTGGAAACCGAAGAGGTGCTGGGCGAGAACGTCGTGCTGGCGCAGCTCAGCGCCCTGCGCGCCGAGGGCGTGCGCATCGGCATGGACGACGTGGGCTCCGCCTACGCCTCGCTCTTGCGCCTGAAAACCCTGCCGGTGGACTTGCTCAAGATCGACCAGGCCTTCGTGCGCGACCTGCCCGTTCACCCGCGCGACCGGCTGTTTCTCGACGCCATCCTCGCCCTCGGCCATGCCCTGGGCATGCGCACGGTGATCGAAGGCGTGGAAACCCAGGCCCATCTCGACCTGCTGTGGCAAAGCTCGGCCGACGGCCTGCAGGGCTTCGCCATCTCGCCCCCCATGCGGCCCGAGGACATCCCCGCCTTCGTCACCAGCTTCCGCATGCCGCCGCGCATCGCCCGGGACGGCCCTGCGTTTCAACAACGGCTCTGCTGAGCTTCATTCGTAGCGCAAAGCCTCGGCCGGCTGCACTTTCGAGGCGCGCCAGCTCGGGTAG
>NZ_JBTRXV010000024.1:0-48942 GCF_054608695.1 Thiomonas sp. | reverse complement strand
TGAGTTCGGCCATCGTGACTTTGCCCGCCTCGTTGCGCAACACGGCGATGTTGCCTTGTTGCGCTTCGCGCTCCGCGCGCCCAAGCCTCGGCATCGGGCCTTCAGGTCAAACGTACGCGATATGCTGGGCAGACCACGACGCCGAACCTGTACCCTGTATCCATTTTTCCGCTTCTCGATGTACGCCATGACAGCCCCTTGCGGGGTGAGCGAACGATCGCTCGATTCCCCCTGGATTCCCCCAAAACCCATGTCTTATTCTAGAAAAGCCAGTGTTTATGCGGGTTCCAAGACGTTTCATTTCCTCTTGCTAACCTTGCTGCTTTGTGCCGTGGTCTGGCTGTCCATCCTGCTGCCACGCATGCTCTGAAGGTTCTTGTTCCATGCATTCCGTTTGTGTTTATTGCGGGTCCCGCGCCGGGACCGATCCGGTCTACACCGAAGCCGCCACCGCCATGGGCCGCGCCATTGCCCACCGCGCCATGACCCTGATTTACGGCGGCGGCAGTGTCGGGCTGATGCACGCCACGGCTGAAGCGGCGCTGGCTGGTGGCGGCCGCGTGGTGGGCGTGATCACCGAGTTGTTGATGCAACGCGAAGTGGGCCACACCGGCCTGAGTGAGTTGCATATCGTGGAGAACATGCACCAGCGCAAGAAGATGATGGCCGACTATGCCGATGGCTTCATCGCCCTGCCCGGCGGACTGGGCACGCTGGAGGAACTCTTCGAGGTCTGGACCTGGCGGCAGCTCGGCTACCACAACAAGCCCATCGGCCTGCTCAATGTGCAGGGCTACTACGACCCGTTGCTGGATTTTCTCGCGCAAAGCCGCGAGCAGGGATTCGTCCGTACCGAGGTGCTGGCGCCGCTGGTGGTGGAGACCGATCCGGGCCGGCTGCTGGACCGCATGGTGGGGAGCCAGCCGGTGCAGGATGATCCCTGGTGGCGCATGCGCGAAGCGATCTGACGGCCATACGCCTTGCGGCGACCAGGCCCGCGGATGCCCGAGTGGTCAGACTGCCGCTTCGCCGGTTTCGCTGGTGCGAATGCGGATGACCTGCTCGACGCTGGTGACGAAGATCTTGCCGTCGCCGATCTTGCCGGTGCGGGCGGACTTGACGATGGCGTCGATGGCCGGCTCGACCTCACCACCCTTGACCACGACCTCGATCTTCACCTTGGGCAGGAAGTCGACCACGTACTCGGCGCCGCGATACAGCTCGGTATGGCCTTTCTGCCGGCCGAAGCCCTTGACCTCGGTCACGGTCAGGCCGGTGACGCCGACTTCGGCCAGGGCCTCGCGCACCTCGTCGAGCTTGAAGGGTTTGATGATGGCGGTAATTTGTTTCATGGTTGTCCTCGTCAATGACCCTGATGTGTGCTTGTGCAATCCAGAGCTTCAGCTTAACTGATTCATCCATGGCCGTGATGGCCTGGGGACGGCTCGGAATCGACCGGTTCCAGCCAGTGGGAGGTGATGGGGTAGCGCCAGTCGCGCCCAAAAGCGCGGTGAGTGATGCGCACTCCCGGCGGTGCCTGGCGGCGCTTGTATTCGTTGAGCTTGATGAGGCGCAGCACCTGGCTCACGGCCTCGGCCGGCAAACCCGCCGCCAGCAACTCCGCGGTGCTCTGGTCGTTCTCCATGGAGCGCTCCAGAATGGCGTCGAGCACCGGGTAAGGCGGCAGGCTGTCCTGGTCGGTCTGGTCGGGGCGCAGTTCGGCCGAGGGCGCTCGGGTGATGATGCGCTCGGGAATGACCGGCGCCTTGCCCTGCCGCACGGCTTGGGCATTACGCCAGTTGGCCAACTCCCACACCAGGGTCTTGCGCACGTCCTTGATCACGGCGAAACCGCCCGCCATGTCGCCGTAGAGCGTGGCGTAGCCGGTGGCCATCTCGCTCTTGTTGCCCGTGGTCAGCACCATCCAGCCGGAATTGTTCGACAGCGCCATGAGCAGCGTGCCACGGATGCGCGACTGCAGGTTTTCCTCCGTGGTGTCGCCCTCGCGCGCATCCAGCAGCGGCGCCAGCGTGGCGCGAAAAGCGTCGAACATGGGGGTGATCGAGAGTTCGTCATACCGCACGCCGAGGCCCTGTGCCATGTCGCGCGCGTCGATCCAGGAGATGTCGGCGGTGTAGGGCGAAGGCATCATCACCGTGCGCACGCGCTCGGGCCCCAGCGCGTCCACCGCAATGGCCAGCACCAGGGCCGAGTCGACCCCGCCCGACAGGCCGATGAGCACGCCGGGGAAGCCGTTCTTGTTCACATAGTCGCGTGTGCCGCTCACCAGCGCACTCCAAGCCTGCGCCGGCAGCGGCTGAATGGGGGCCACCTCCCCCTGAAGCGGCTGGGCATCGGCGCCCAGTGTGGCGGTCAGCACGCAAGGCTCGAACTGCGGCGCACGCGCCTGCACCTCGCCGAAGGCGTCCATCACGAACGAGCCCCCGTCGAACACCAACTCGTCCTGCCCGCCGACGCCGTGGGCGAACACCAGAGCCATGCCGGTTTCGCGGCAACGGCCGCGCATGATGGCTTCGCGCTCGCCGCTCTTGCCCAGATGAAACGGCGAAGCGTTCAGCACCAGCAGCACCTGGGCGCCGGCTGCGCGCGCCCGGCGCGGGGCTTCGGGGAACCAGGCGTCTTCGCAGATATTGATGCCGAAACGCGCGCCCCCAAGTTCGAACACACAGGCTTCGCCGGCGCGAGCGAAGTAGCGCCGCTCGTCGAACACCTGGTAGTTGGGCAGTTCCAGCTTGCCGTAAGTGGCTTCGATGCGGCCGTTGCGCAGCACCGAAGCGGCGTTCCAGCGCAGCGGCTGCTGGGTCGACGCGGTGCGTACATCGGCATGTTCGCCCGGCACATGCGGGTGGCCCACCACCACGGCCATATCCGGATACTGCGCCAGGCTTTGTGCCAACTGGTGCAATGCATCGTCTGCGGCGCGCATGAAGGCTGGCCGCAACAACAGATCTTCGGGCGGATAGCCGGTCAGCGCCAATTCCGGCGTGAGCACCAGGCGGGCGCCTTGGGCATGGGCCTGGGCGGCCATGGCCTCGATGGCTTTGCAGTTGCCGGCCAGGTCACCCACGGTGCCGTTGAACTGCGCGATAGCGATTTGAATGGACATGGACAGCGATTTTCGCATTGAGATAGCCCAGAGCATGACAGAGGTGCCGGCAGCCGCGTGGGACGAGCTCGCCGCCGCCACGCCAGGCAGCACCGTGTTCCAGCGCCATGCCTACCTGCTGGCGCTGGAAACGCAGGGTTGCGCCGTGGCGGACACCGGCTGGCAGCCGCTGTTGCTGCGACTGCACGATGCCTCCGGCCGGCTTGCCGCCGCCTGCATGGTGTACGCCAAGAGCCATTCCATGGGTGAGTACGTGTTCGACTGGGCCTGGGCCGACGCCCATGAGCGCCACGGCCTGCCCTACTACCCCAAGCTGCTGGCGGCCACGCCCTTCACCCCGGTCACCGGCGCGCGCCTGCTGGGGCGAGACCGCGCGGCGCGCAAGGCGCTGCTGGCGGCCTTGCTGGGGCTGGCGCGGCGCAGCGGCCTGTCGTCGCTGCATCTGCTGTTTCTCACCCCCGAGGACCGCGCGCTGTGCGAGCAGGCCGGCCTGCTGCTGCGGCAGACCGTGCAGTTCCATTGGCAACAACCCGCCGACAAGCCTTGGACGGATTTCGACGCCTTTCTCGGCAGCATGAACCACGGCAAGCGCAAAAAAGTGCGCCAGGAACGCCGCAAGGTGATGGAAGCCGGCGTGCGCTTTCGCCAGGTTTCAGGCGCACAGGCAAGCGTGGAAGACTGGGCTTTCTTCGCCCGCTGCTACAACCAGACGTATGCCGAACACGGCTCATCGCCCTATCTGAACCTGGGCTTTTTCCGCGCGCTCGGGCAGCACCTGCCCAAGCATGTGCTGCTGCTCATCGCCGAGCAGGACGGCCAGCCGATTGCCGCCTCGCTCATCCTGCTCGACCCCGCGCTGGGCCATGCCTACGGGCGCTATTGGGGGGCGCTGCGCCATGTGCCCCATCTGCATTTCGAGGCCTGCTACTACCAGCCGCTGGAGTATTGCATCGAGCACGGTTACACCCGTTTCGAAGGCGGTGCGCAGGGCGTGCACAAGATGGCCCGCGGCCTCTTGCCCGTGGCCTGCACTTCGGCCCACTGGCTGGCCGATGCGCGCTTCAACGCGGCGATCGAGAACTTCCTGCAACGCGAGACGCTGGCGATGAACGACCATATGGACGAGCTGCGTGAACACGCGCCGTTTCGCAAACTGGAGACGGTCCCCGCGGCGGCACTGGAGGCGCCCAGCCCCTGGAGCGCCGGTGAAACCCGGGACTGACGCGGCGCGCGACCCGGCTGCCTGACCCGACTGCGGCGACTCAGGCCCCCTGCGCCTGCAACTCCTGCTGCACATGGGCCAACAGGCCGCGGCTCGCCTGCTCCACCAGATCGAGCACCACCTCGAAGCCGTCGGCGCCGCTGTAGTAGGGGTCGGGCACCACGGCACTGCCGGCTTGCGGCGCAAAACTCATGAACAGCCGCAGCTTGCGACGCCGCTCGGGCGGGCATTCCTGCTCGAGCCGGGCGAGGTTGTCGAAGTCCATCGCCAGGATCAGGTCGAAGGCTTCGAAGTCGGCAGCGCGAACCTCGCGGGCACGCTGGCGGCTCAGGTCGTAGCCGCGTTTGAGCGCATGCCGCTGGCTGCGCGCATCGGGCGGCTCGCCGATGTGATAGCCGTGGGTGCCGGCGGAATCGACATGCACTTGGCTCGCCAAACCGGCTTCGTGCAGCTGGACGCGGAACACGCCCTCGGCCGTGGGCGAGCGGCAGATATTGCCCATGCAACAGAACAGCACACTGAATTGGCGCATGAAGGATTGGGGTTCCGAGTCGGAGATGGCGGGAGGCTGTCGGTCGATCAGGCCTGCAGGCGCAGGATGCGGCCGTTGGGACGGTCGGCCAGCAGCGGAATCGAGCCGTCGGGCGCCTGGCGCACATCGCGGATGCGCCCGCCCAGGTCACTGAACAAGGCTTCGCGCGCCACCACGCGATTGCCGTCCAGGCTCAAGCGCCAAAGTGCCTTGCCCGCCAGCGCGCCGATGAACAGGCTGCCGCGCCATTGCGGGAACATGCTGCCGGTGTAGAAAGCCATGCCGCTGGGGGCGATGGAGGTGGGCACCCAGGTGGTCAGCGGCTGCTCCAGGCCGGGCGCGGCGCTGGCCCCGCCCACCGGCGTGCAGCCGCCCACCGGCGCGCCGTATTCGCAGCCGTAGGAAATGCGCGGCCAGCCGTCGTTGCGCCCTGCCCGGTCGATATTGACCTCGTCGCCGCCTTGCGGGCCATGTTCGCAGGTCCACAGTTCGCCCGTGCCGGGGTGGATGGCGGCGCCCTGCACATTGCGGTGGCCCAGGCTCCAGATCGCCGGCACATCGCCCCAAGCGATGACCGCGGCACCGCCACCAGCGCCGAGCGCACTGCAACCGGCAGCAGCGCCCAGCCAGGTCAAGGTCCGGCGGCGGGAGACAAGGACAGGAGCAAGTGGGTTCGGCATGGCGGGGGGCTCCTGGGCGAACTCGGCGACGATGGGCAAAGGGTCGGATGGCTCAGCCGGTCTGGGCGTCCAGATCGTGATCGTCGCCAGCGCCAAACGCACGGCGGCGCAAGGCGGCCAATTGATCGCGGGCACGCGCGGCCTGCTCGAATTCGAGGTTGCGGGCGTGTTCCAGCATGCGCTTTTCGAGCTGGCGAATTTCGCGCGCCAGGTCCTTCTCGTCCAGGGCTTCGAAGCGCGCATGCTCCTGGTCGGCGCGTTGCTGCGCGCGCGCGGTGCTGCCGGACTGGTCGTAGACGCCGTCGATCAAATCGCGCACCTGCTTGACCACGCTGCGCGGCGTGATGCCCAGGGCCAGGTTGTGGGCGACCTGCTTGGTGCGGCGGCGCTCGGTCTCGCCCATGGCGCGGCGCATGGAGTCGGTGACCACGTCGGCGTAGAGAATGGCCTTGCCGTTGATGTTGCGCGCGGCGCGGCCGATGGTCTGAATCAGCGAGCGCTCCGAGCGCAGGAAGCCTTCCTTGTCGGCATCCAGAATGGCCACCAGCGAGACCTCGGGAATGTCCAGCCCCTCGCGCAGCAGGTTGATGCCCACCAGCACGTCGAACAGGCCCAGGCGCAGGTCGCGCAGGATCTCCACGCGCTCCACGGTATCGATGTCGGAGTGCAGATAGCGCACCTTCACGCCGTTGTCGGCCAAGTACTCGGTGAGCTGCTCGGACATGCGCTTGGTCAGCGTGGTGACGAGCACACGGTCGCCCGCATTCACCCGCAGGCGAATCTCGCCCAGCAGGTCGTCCACCTGGGCGGTGGCCGGGCGCACCTCCACCACCGGGTCCACCAGGCCGGTGGGGCGCACGACCTGCTCCACCACCGCGCCCGCGTGCCCCTGCTCGTAGGCCGCGGGGGTGGCCGAGACGAAGGTCGCCTGGCGCATCTTGCTCTCGAATTCGGCGAACTTCAGCGGCCGGTTGTCCAGCGCCGAGGGCAGGCGAAAACCGTAGTCCACCAGCGTGGTCTTGCGTGCGCGGTCGCCGTTGTACATGCCGTTGAACTGGCCGATGAGCACATGGCTTTCGTCCAGGAACATCAGCGCGTCCTGCGGCAGGTAATCCACCAGGGTGGACGGCGGCTCGCCAGGAGCGGCGCCCGACAGATGCCGGGTGTAGTTCTCGATGCCCTTGCAATGGCCGATCTCGGCGAGCATCTCCAGGTCGAATCGGGTGCGCTGCTCCAGGCGCTGCGCCTCCACCAGCTTGCCGGCGCGGCGCAACTCGCCCAGGCGCTCTTTCAATTCGGCCTCGATGGTCACCGTCGCCTCCAGCACCCGTTCCTTGGGCGTGACGTAATGGCTGCTGGGGTAGACGGTGAAGCGCGGAATTTTTTGCCGCGTGGCCCCGGTGAGCGGGTCGAACAGGGTGAGCGCCTCGATCTCGTCGTCGAACAGCTCCACGCGTATGGCCAGCTCGGCATGCTCGGCCGGGAAAATGTCGATCTGGTCGCCGCGCACACGAAAGGAGCCACGGGTGAACTCCACGTCGTTGCGGGTGTACTGCATGCGCACGAGCTGGGCGATGACGTCGCGCTGCCCCTGCTTGTCGCCCACGCGCATGGTCATGATCATGGCGTGGTAATCCGCCGGATTGCCGATGCCGTAGATGGCGCTGACGGTGGCCACGATGATCACATCGCGCCGCTCCAGCAGGCTCTTGGTGGCCGAGAGCCGCATCTGTTCGATGTGCTCGTTGATGGCGCTGTCCTTCTCGATGAACAGGTCGCGCTGCGGCACATAGGCCTCGGGCTGGTAGTAATCGTAGTAACTGACAAAATATTCCACGGCGTTTTTCGGGAAGAACTCGCGAAATTCGCTGTAAAGCTGTGCTGCCAGGGTTTTGTTCGGCGCAAACACGATGGCTGGACGTCCCAGGCGGGCAATCACGTTCGCCATGGTGAAGGTCTTGCCCGAGCCCGTCACGCCCAGCAGGGTCTGGAAGCTCAGGCCGTCGGTGATGCCTTCTACCAGCTTGGCGATGGCCTCGGGCTGGTCGCCTGCTGGCGGGTAGGGCTGATGCAGCTGGAACGGTGAGCCCGGAAAGCGCATCAAGGACGGCTGTGCGGATGGTTCGACGATGGCGAGACTGGGCATGGCGGATTTCGAAGGAAAAAGCGACCGGCGTTGCACATCCCCGACATGGGTGGGGTGGGCGCGGGCCGGAAATCCGCTGGCGGCCTAAAATCAGAAGTCTTCCGGCCTGCGCTGGGCCAGTCACAAGCCCAGCATTTTGCGCCCGGCGATCCCTCCATCCCTAGAGCCCCTCACAAACACCCATGAGTGCATCGCTTTTTGCCAGCGTGGACATGGCCCCGCGCGACCCCATCCTCGGCCTGAACGAGCAATTCCAGGCCGACCCCAACCCGAGCAAGGTCAACCTCGGCGTGGGCGTTTACACCGACGAGAGCGGCAAACTGCCCCTGCTGGCCTGCGTCAAAGAAGCGGAAAACCTGCTGGCCGAGAGCCCGAAGCCGCGCGGCTACCTGCCCATCGACGGCATCGCTGCCTATGACCAGGCGGTGCAAGGCCTGGTGTTCGGCGCCGGCAGTGATCTGCTGGGCGCGGGGCGCGTGGTCACGGTGCAAGCCCTGGGCGGCACCGGCGGCCTGAAGCTGGGGGCCGATTTCCTCAAGCGCTTGAACCCCGCCGCGCAGGTGCTGATTTCCGACCCGAGCTGGGAAAACCACCGCGCCCTGTTCGAGTCCGCCGGCTTCGTCGTGGACAACTATCCATATTACGACGCCAAGGCACGCGGCATCGCCTTCGACGCCATGCTGGCCGCGTTGAATCGGGCGGCCGCCGGCACCGTGATCGTGCTGCACGCCTGTTGCCACAACCCCACCGGCTACGACCTGCAGCCGGAGCAATGGGAGCAGGTCATCGCCGCGCTCAAGGCGCGCGGCCTGGTTCCCTTCCTCGACATGGCCTACCAGGGCTTCGGCTTCGGCCTGAAGGAAGACGGCGCCGTGATCCAGCAATTCGTCGCCAGCGGCCTGGACTTCTTCGTCTCCACCTCGTTCTCCAAGAGCTTCTCGCTCTACGGCGAGCGGGTCGGCGCGCTCAGCGTGGTCTGCACCAGCAAGGATGAAGCCGCCCGCGTGCTGTCCCAACTCAAGCGCGTCATCCGCACCAACTATTCCAACCCGCCCACCCATGGCGCCCAGGTCGTGGCCACCGTGCTCTCCACCCCCGCGCTGCGCGCACAGTGGGAGCAGGAACTGGCCAATATGCGCGAGCGCATTCGCACCATGCGGGTCGCCCTGGTCGATCGCTTGAAGGCACAAGGCGTCAACACCGATTTGAGCTTCATCACCCGCCAGAAAGGCATGTTCAGCTACTCCGGCCTGAGCGCCAAGCAGATGGAAGCGCTGCGCACGCAGCACGGCATCTACGGCGTCAGCACCGGTCGCATCTGCGTGGCCGCGCTCAACACCCGCAACATCGATTACGTCGCCAAAGCCATGGCAGCGGCCATGCAGTCCGAAAACAGCATGACCTGAGTGTTGGGTACTTTCGCTATTTTCGCCATTCCCGCCGCGATGCCCGGGCCCTATGCCCGCCCTGCTTCCGCCCCGAATTCCCGACCCTGCCAAGGGGGCGGGATCCTGGGTGCGTGCAGGCAGATGGCTAGCCCGGTCGTAAAATTGCTGCATTGCACAAGGAGTCAAAATGGTTTATGACTGGTATGAATCGCAGCGCGCCATGCTCAGCCCACTGGCCGAGTTTGCCGAGGCTGCGTCCAAGTTCTACACCAATCCCTTGTGGCCCTTGTCGCAGACGCCCGGCGCCCAGCGCCTGTCGGCCAGCTACGAGCTGATGCACCGCCTGCTCAAGAGCTACGAAAAACCCGCGTTCGGCATCACCTCGCTGAAGGTGGATGGGCGCGAAATCGCCATCCAGGAACAAGTGGCGCTGGACAAGCCCTTCTGTCGCTTGCTGCGCTTCAAGCGTTTCACCGACGACCCGAAGATGCTCGAGCGGCTGAAAAACGCGCCGACCGTGCTGATCGTGGCGCCACTCTCCGGCCATCACGCCACCCTGCTGCGCGACACCGTGCGCACCATGCTGCAGGACCACAAGGTCTTCATCACCGACTGGGTTGACGCGCGCATGGTGCCCACCGAGCAAGGCGGGTTCTCGCTCGACGATTACATCGCGTACGTGCAGGAATTCATCCGCCACATCGGCCCCGACGTGCACGTCATGTCGGTGTGCCAGCCCACCGTGCCGGTGTTGGCCGCGATCTCGCTGATGGCCTCGGCCGGGGAAGCCACGCCGCGCAGCATGGTGATGATGGGCGGGCCGATCGACGCACGCAAATCGCCCACGGCGGTGAACAATCTGGCGATGAACAAGAGCTACGAATGGTTCGAAACCAACGTCATTTACCGTGTGCCGGTGAACTACCCCGGCGCCGGCCGCCGCGTCTATCCCGGCTTTTTGCAGCACACCGGCTTCGTCGCGATGAACCCGGACCGGCACTTCAACTCGCACTACGACTTTTTCCTCGACCTGGTGCGCGGCGACACCGATGACGCCGAAGCCCACCGCAGCTTCTACGACGAATACAACGCCGTGCTCGACCTGCCGGCCGAGTACTACCTCGACACCATCCGCATCGTGTTCCAGGACTTCGCCCTGGTCCATGGCACGTGGACCGTGCATGGCAAACCGGTGCGGCCGCAAGACATTCGCAACACCGCGCTGATGACTATCGAAGGCGAGCTCGACGACATCTCCGGCGCCGGCCAGACCGAAGCCGCGCATCAACTCTGCACCGGCGTTCCAGAGGCCGACAGCACCCACTTCACCGTGCCCGGTGCCGGCCACTACGGCATTTTCGCCGGCCGCCGCTGGCGCGACATCACCTACCCCCGCGTGCGCGACTTCATCGCCGCCCACCGCGAAGGCGCGGTGCAAAAAGCGCCCCGCCGCCGCACCGCCTGAACAATCGGCGCGCATCGATCGGCGCGAACCGGCCCGCAAGGTGCAAAGGACCGCGGACGAACAACTCGCATGAGTGCCCCAAGCCTGGCCGACCGCATCGACGCGGCCCTGCCGCAAACGCAGTGCACCCGCTGCGGCTATGCCGATTGCCGCGCCTATGCCGAGGCCGTGGCGACGGGTCTGGCCGGCATCAACCAATGCCCGCCGGGGGGCGCCGAAGGTGTTGTGCGGCTGGCCGCCATCACCGGCCGACCGCCCGTGCCGCTCAATCCCGCACATGGCGTCGAAGGCCCGCGCCGCATTGCGGTGGTCGACGAGGCCTGGTGCATCGGCTGCACGCTGTGCATCGACGCCTGCCCGGTGGACGTCATCGCCGGTGCGCCCAAGCGCATGCACGGCGTTCTGGCGGACGGCTGCACCGGTTGCGAACTCTGCCTGCCTCCCTGTCCGATGGACTGCATCCACATGCAGCCCATCAGCGACCCCATGCCGGCAACCCGGACCGGCTGGAACGCCTGGAGCGCTCCCCTGGCGCAGCAGGCCCGGCAGCGCTACGCGGCGCACCGCAAACGGCTCGAGCGGCGCAGCCACAATCGCCCGGATGGCTTGCCAACAACGGGCTATGCAACACAGGGCTTGCCTGCAAAGGCTACTGGCCCCATGCAGCCTGCCGATTCACCGCCACACGAAACGACCTCGGCTTCAGCGCCCAAGAAAGACCTGATTGCGGCCGCACTGGAGCGCGCGCGCCAGCGCCAGGCCCAGCGCAAAGCCTGAGCCGGCAAGGCAAGACCAGGCGTCGGCCGCTTCACTGCAGCGCAGCCCCGGCCCTCCATTCAAGGCGACAATTCAACCATGCAAAAAGCCGCCATTCAAAGCCTGTTCGCACGCCTGCAGGCCGCCAATCCGCAGCCGCGCAGCGAGCTGCAGTACCGCAACCCCTTCGAGTTGCTGGTGGCCGTGGCGCTGTCGGCCCAGGCCACGGACGTCAGCGTCAACAAGGCCACGCCCGCCCTGTTCGCCGCCGCGCCCACGCCGCAAGCGATGGCCGCCTTGGGGGAAGACGGCATCGCGCCCTACATCCGCACCATCGGCCTGTATCGCACCAAGGCGAAGAATGTGGCTGCGCTCAGCCGCATGCTGGTGGAACTGCACGGCGGCCAGGTGCCGAGCCAGCGCGAAGCCCTGGAGGCTTTGCCGGGAGTGGGTCGCAAAACGGCCAACGTGGTGCTGAACATCGCCTTCGGCCAAGCCACGCTGGCGGTGGACACGCATATCTTCCGCGTCGCCAACCGCCTCGGCCTGGCGCGCGGCAAGACGCCGCTGGAGGTGGAAACCAAGCTGATGAAGGTCGTGCCCGCCGCCTACCTGCACGACGCCCACCACTGGCTCATCCTTCATGGGCGCTATGTCTGCAAGGCGCGCAAGCCTGAATGCTGGCGCTGCGATCTGGCCGATCTGTGCGCGCACCAACCCAAAACGCCGGTGCCCTCGGCATGAGCGGCATGCCACAAGCGGCCAGGCCTGGCCAAAGCCGGGTACCACGCCCACTGCGCCGAGCTGGCACCGCCACACGGAGCCAGCTCGGCGCCCTGCTGCTCGCCGCCCTGTTCGCCGGCCTGCTGCCCATCGCCCAAGCCAGCATCAGCGTGCGCGACGATACCGGCAAGTTGGTGCTGCTGGTGCATCCGGCACAGCGCATCGTCGCGCTGTCGCCGCAGTTGGTGGAATTGAGCTATGCCGCCGGAGCGGGCAGCAAGCTCATTGCCACCGTGCAACATGCCGACGCACCACCCGCCGCGCGCAAGCTGCCGCGCGTGGGTGATGCCTTCGCGCTCAATCTGGAAGCCATCGCCAGCCTGAAGCCCGATCTCATCCTGGCCTGGAAATCAGGCACGCCGCCGCGCCAAATCGACACCCTGCAGCGCCTCGGCATTCCGGTGTACTGGAGCCAGACCGACAGCTTGCAAGCCATCGCCAACACGGTGCGGCGCATTGGTGAGCTGGCCGGCACCGATGCCGTGGCCAGGCCCTGGGTGCGCGCCTTCGACGCCCGCATGGCGGCCTTGCGCGCACGCTACGCCCGGCAGGCGCCGGTGCGGGTGTTCTACCAGGTCTGGAGCGACCCGCTGATGACCGTGGGCGGGCCGCAACTCATCAACCAGGCGATTGACTTGTGCGGTGGCGTCAACCCCTTCGCCGCGTTGCCGCTGCTGGCGCCGAGCATCAGCCGCGAAGCGGTGATCGCCGCGGACCCGCAACTCATCGTCGCCGCCAGCTCCAATGCGGACGCGCTCGACGCCTGGACCCGCGACTCCGAGGTCAGCGCCGTGCGCCACCGCCAGCTCGTGCTGCTCAACCCGCACCAGTTGCCGCGCATGGGCGCGCAGGTGCTGGACGGCGTGGCGCAACTCTGCGCCGCCATCGCCCGCACCCGCAGCATCGACGGTGGGCGATGAGTCCGACTCTTCAAACCGGCAGCCACAAGTCCGGGCCATCCTGGCGCGGCACGCGCTGCCAGTCGCAGCCGTAAAGCCGCTGCAGGGGATGCGCCTGCAGGGCCTGGCCGACGGGGCCGGCGATCCACTGCCCACCGGGCACCAGACCCAGCACATGGGTGGCCACATGCGCCACCCAGTTCACATCATGCGCAGCGAACACGATGCCCTGTTGCGGCAACCCGCGCAGCAAGCGCGCCACCAGGCCCTGATGCGCCGGGTCCTGGAACGAGACGGGCTCGTCCAGCAGCAGCAGCGGCGTGCGCTGTGCCAAGACCTGGGCCAGGGCGACGCGCTGGCGTTCGCCGGCCGAGAGTTGCAGCACATGCCGATGGGCGAGATGCGCTGCATCCACCCGGCGCAGGCAGTCCATCGCCGCGGCGTCGTCAACGCTGTGCTGCGCCAGGGTCACGGCATGCAGCACGGCGATGCCGAAGCGGTCGCGCGGCTGGCTGGGCAGAAACGCCCGCTGTTGCGCCAGCGCGCGCGGCGACAACGCCGACAGGGCCGTGCCGCCCAGCAGCACCGGAGCCGGCCCCTCGCCCAGGCCGGCCAATTGCCGCAGCAGGGTGGACTTGCCCGCGCCGTTGCGCCCGAGCACCGCCCAGCGCTCACCCCGCCGCACCTGCATGCACAACTGGCGCAGCAACAGGCGCGGGCCGATGCGCACATCCAGCCGGTCGGCGGCAAGCAGCGCGGTGGACGGATTCATCGCGGCTGCCGGATCAACAGCAGAATGAACACCGGCGCACCGATCAAGGCGGTGATGGCGCCGACCGGCAGTTCGTAAGGCATGGCCACGCCCCGCGCCAGGGAATCGGCCGCCACCACCAGCGCCGCGCCCACCAAGGGCACGGCCCAGCATTGCTGGCGCATGCGCACCACGCCGAACATGCGCAAGAGGTGCGGCACGACCAGGCCGACGAAGCCCACCGCGCCGGCTTCGGCCACCGCGGCGCCCGTGGCCACGGCGGCCAGCAGCACCAGCCCGAGACGCAGGCGATGCACCGGCTCGCCGAGCAGCCAGGCATGCTCGCTGCCCAGCGCCAGCCGGTCGAACGCACGGCCCCATCCCGCCAGAATCGCAGCCAGCACGATGGCCACCAGGCATAGCCAGCGACCGAAGCGCGCACCCGACAAATCCCCCACCAGCCAGAACACCGCGCCGCGCAAACTCTGCTCCGGCACCAGCGCCAGCAGCAAGGTGGAGCCGGCGGCGAACACCGCCGAGAGCATGGCGCCGATCAGAATGAGCTGGGCCGGCGCCTCGTCATCCGGGCTGGCCATGGCGCGGCGGCCGAGCAGCAGCAACAGCCCCAGCGCCGCCAGCGCCCCGCCGACGCTGCCCAGCCAGAGCTGTCTGCCGAAAACCACCAGCATGGCAATGGCCCCCATGCCGGCACCTGCGGAAGCGCCGAGCACATAGGGGTCGGCCAGGGGGTTGCGCAGCACCAGTTGCATGGCCAGCCCGGCCAGCGCCAGCAAGGCGCCAGCCCCGGCACCGGCCAGCACACGCGGAATGCGCAACTGCGCGATGATCGGCCAGTTCCAGCCGCCCGCGCCCACGCTCACGCCCAGCAGCACCGCCAGCGCCAGAACACCGGCCGTCACGGCCAGCAAGCGGCCGCTGTGCGGCTCGATGCGGTGGCCGGTCAGTTCCGGGGCTTGGTCGATGGTGGGAGCGGACATGGGGAGAGCGGCGTGAGCAGGACGGCGTACCGCGTGGGTCAGGAACCCAGCGGTCGCCAGGTCAGACCCAGAAACACGCCGAAGGGTTCACGGTTGTAGCTGTAGGCCGTCTGATATTTCTTGTCGAACAGATTCTGCACCCGCGCATTCCAGCTCCACTGCGGCGTGATCGGGCCGCTGGCGGTGAGGTCGACGGTGGTGTAGGCGCCGAGGGTGGTCGGATTGCCGTTGGCATCGTTGTCCCAGCGCGGGCCACTGTAATGCAGGGTTGCGCCATACAGCACATTGCCGATGGCGTGATTCACGCTGACATTGGCCAGGCTGCGCGCCCTTCGCTGCAATGTGGGATCGCCCGGCAAACTGGTGTTCACCGGCTGCTGCAGGGTCAGGTTGGCGTCATAGGCCCAGCCATGCCAGGCACCGCGACCCGTCAGTTCGAGGCCGCGGGTACGGCTGCTGGCGATGTTCTGGAAAGTGCTGGTGTTGTAGTCGTAGATCCACTGATCGGTCGCCTGAGTCTGGAACAGCGTGGCGCGCAGCACGTTCGGCCCCCGCGACCACTGCAGCCCGGCTTCGGCGGAATGGGCTTTCTCCGGCCGCAGCGCGGGGTTGCCGTAATACGGTGCGTACAGGTAGCCCAGCGGGGCGGCATTGAACGCGGTGGAGTAGCTGGCAATCGCCTTGTAGCCACCGCCCAGCTCACGCCCATAACCCAAATAACCCGTGTTCTGCCCCGAGTAGCCGTCGATGCTGTCGTGGCGCAGGTTCAACTGGATTTGATTGCCGCTGAACGCGCCATTCAAGCCGACGAACACCGCGTTGGCATTGCGGCTGGTGGCGTTGATGGAGCCGGTCAGCGACGTGATGGACTGGCGCTGCAGATCCAGCCCGGCTGTGGCTGTCCAGGCGCTGTCGAGTTGGACCACATTGCGCCAAAGCAGTTGCTGGGTACGGGTGCGGTAGTTGATGTCGTACGGATAAGCGCTGAAGTTGTCCACCGTATTCGCAGTGGCTTGTTGCGACAGACTGAGGTGCGAGGTCCAGTTCGTCGCCAATTGGTTGTCGCTGAACAGTTGATACAAAGACTGCGTGGTGCTGCTCAGGTTGGTATCCGTCGGGCTGGCGTAGGCGCCATAGCTGTCGTAACTTGCCCGGCCTTCGCTGCGAAACGCGCGCAGCCCCAGCGATTGCCCCGGCGTCAGCTCCTGCACGATCGAGCCGTTGATCGTGGTGTTGCGATAGCCGTTCGCATTGGGGTTGACATGGCTCTGCTGCTCCGGATTGATCGACGAAATGCCCTGCGTGGTGTAGCGGCTGATTCCTGCTTGCAACTGCGTCTTTCCCACCTCCCCGCTGGCATTGGCCGAGACGGTTGCGGTGTTGCGGCTACCGGCCGTGACCGAAACCGAGGCCTGCGGCGTCTTCCCGCCCTTGCGCGTGGTGATGAGCACCACGCCGCCAATCGCCCCCGAGCCGTAGATGGCGGAGACGTTGCCGCGGATGATTTCGATGCGCTGGATCTGGTCGGTCGTGACGTTGTTCAGATAGGCCGTCCCGGTGGTGTCCTGCGCGTTGATCGGCACGCCATCGAGCAGCACCAGCACGTCGGTACCGCCAAAGCCGCGCACGAACACATTGCCGCTCTGTCCCGGCCCGCCATTGGACGTGACCTGCACACCCGCCGCCTGCTGCAGCAAAGTGGTGAGGTTCTGCGCGCCCGACTCCTCGATCTGCTCGCGCGTGATCACGCTCACGCTGGGCAGCGCGCTGGACAAGGACTGTGGATAGCCGCTGGCCGACACCACCACGGGCGGCAGCGCCGTGGCCGCGGCTGCCGTTTGGGCGTGTGCGGCGTGGCCCGTCAGGAGCGCCAGGGCGAGTGCGCCAAGCATGGGCATGACGGGCGGCCGCAACGCCGGCGCGCGAGGGACTGCGCAGGCCGTGCCGGGAGATGCGGCAAAGCACGAGGCGAAGGGCGAGGCGGGCAGGCGCAAATCGTGGCGCTGCTTCGTGGAACGATGGTTTTTCATGGGACTTCAGTCGATGGATAGCGGCTGCCGCGCTCCCCCGCACGGCTGACCGAAATCGAAAACCGCATCGCCCCGACATGAAGCCACGCAGGCCGTGGACCTGCGCGACGCGCAAGGCCCTGGCACCCAGCCTGCCTCACCCCGGGCAGCGCTGCGGTTTTCGCCTGTTGGCCGGTATCCGGGCTGGTGGACTTTCCCGATGCGCCTTCCCAGTGTCTTTGCTGGCGACCAGTGGCTTGTTGCATCGGGACGGCAGGCTCGCGCCTGCGTCCACGTACCGTTGCGGGGGCAGCACAGGCTGGATGCGTGCGAAGCCGGCATCGCCCTGTTTCCCGTTTAACCGCGCGACCACGAATGGCCGCGCAAGCACCAACAGCATCATGGTAGGGGAAGGTCGGGGGAGACCCTGGTTCATGCCGTTCGAGGAGGCGAATCCTGGCACTAGAATCCGCCGCATGAACCCCCCAACGACGCCGACCGAGTTGCCTGCCTTGCTGGATGCCTTGAGCGACAAGGCCGACCGCTTGGTGCTGCGCCACGCCGAGCTCAAACGCACCAATGCCTTGCTGGACGAACGCATTCGCCAACTCGAGGCCGAGCGCGATTCCTTGCGGGCTCGGCTGCATGAAGCGCGTGCGCGCGTCGACCATCTGCTGGCCCGGCTGGACCCCCCGGCGGGCGCGCCTGCGACCGACCCCTCGGCCTGAGCGCTGCCGCGCCCGCCTTCATCACCCCATTCCGCGAGATGCATCCATGAGCAGCGCCACCCTGGAAGTGAGCATCATGGGCCAGAGCTATGTGCTGGCCTGCCCGCAGGGCGAGGAGGACGCACTCCGGCTCGCCGTCGCCGAAGTCGACCGCGAGATGTGCAGCATCCGCGAGCTGGGCAAGATACGCGCCCGCGAGCGCATCGCCGTCCTGGCGGCGCTCAACCTGGCCCATGCCAAGCTGCTGGCCTCCAGGCCCGGGGCCAACAGTGAAGCCGCAACCCCGCTCCCGCTCGAACTGCCTACGCTGGCGGCCAGGATTGCGCGGATCAACCACCAGCTCGACACCGCGCTGGAAACCGACGGGCAATTGCTCTGACGGCTTGACCCCAGGCAGCAACCGGGGCTGCGGCCACCTACAATCCAAAGCGTCTGCCTGGCCGCCCCGATCAGGCATTTCTTGAACCGATGCGCTTTGCCTCGGGCTTGGAATATTTCACATGGGCGCGCAGTGTCTCGCGCAGACGCTCCCGAAGTGTGGTGACCTTGCCCACCTGTTCCAACTGGGTTCAGGGATCAATGGTCGGCGCGGTTCGGGCAGACACCTCTTCTGCGCACAACGTCGCCCCGCTTCGGCGACCCGGTGCATGACGACCTCAACCTTCTGATGTGCAATGGCCTGGCAATTTCTGCTTGAACTCATGGTGCTGGGCTCGTTCACGGGCTTCATGGCTGGTCTGCTCGGCATTGGCGGCGGCATGCTGCTGGTGCCCTTTCTCACCTTCATGTTCACGCGCGAACACTTCGGCGCCGACCTGATCGTGCGCATGGCCATTGCCACGTCGCTGACCACCATCCTGTTCACCTCGGTATCGAGCGTGCGCGCGCATCACAAGCGTGGCGCCGTGCGCTGGGAAATCGCGGGCTGGATGGGCCTGGGCGCGGTGCTCGGCACCTTCGCCGGCGCCCAAGTCGCCGGCCTGCTCAAGTCAGGCTGGCTCGCCATGTTCTTCGCGTTCTTCGTCGGTCTTTCGGCATTGCGGATGTTGATGGTCGCGGGCCAAAAACAGGCGGTCGGCACAGCTGAATCCTTGCCGCTCAGGCCCGCGCTCATCGGAACCGGGAGCCTGATCGGATTCATTTCATCGCTGTTGGGCGCCGGGGGCGGATTCCTGACCGTGCCGTTCCTGAGCTGGCGGGGCGTGGGCCTGCGCAACGCCGTGGCCACCAGCGCGGCCATGGGTTTTCCCATTGCCGCAGGCGGCCTTGCCGGATATGTCGTGGCCGGGCTTCATGCCGATGGCCTGCCCCCCGACTCGCTGGGGTATATCTACCTTCCTGCCTTGTTTGCCTGCGCGGCCACGAGCGTACTGATGGCCCCCGTGGGAGCAACGGTGGCGCATCGCATCCATGTGCAGTCGCTCAAACGGGTGTTCGCCTTGCTGCTGTTGAGCCTGGCCAGCTATATGCTCTGGAAGGGCGTGCATGCGATGGGCTGGATGCAAACCTGAGCCGGATGGCCACCTGGGCACACCCCAATCCGGCGGCCAATAAGCCGACCGCAAAAGGCGAGCCTGGGGAACGTCCCCCGCTTTGGGTCCTCGACACGAATGTCGTGCTCGACTGGCTGCTGTTCCAGGACGCGGCGATGCTGGCACCGGCCCAGCGCCTGATGCTCGGTGGGGCACGCTGGATCGCGACGGCCGCGATGCAGGAGGAAGCCCTGGAGGTGGCCACGCGCACCGTCTTTGCCAGACGCGGAGCGGCGCTCGATTTGCGCGAACGCTTGGCAAACGGCTTCACCCGACACGCCGACCTGCATGCTGGCGTCGTGCCATGCCACGCAGACGCCCCACCCTTGCGCTGCGCCGACCCGGACGACCAGATGTTCATCGACCTGGCCCTGCACCGTTCAGCCCAGCTGCTCTTGACCCGGGACAAGGCCTTGCTGGCCTTGGCCCCGGCAGCTCGAGTGCGGGGCCTGCGCATCCTGCGGCCGCAGGATTGGGCCATGCCCACTGCGGCTGATCGACCTCGCGCTTGAGCCTCGCGCTTGAGTTCAGGCGGCAGGCTTCCAGCCCAGGCGCTTGGCCCGGCGCAGCGACCACCAGATCATGCCGATGCCCAGCGCGATGAGCGGAATGGACAGCAGTTGCCCCATGGTCAGGCCAAACCAGAGGTAGCCGAGAAAGGCGTCGGGCTGGCGGAAGAACTCGTCGGTGAAGCGTGCCAGGCCATAGCCCAGGGCGAAACTGCCGGCAATGAAACCGCGGGGCCGCTCCTTGCGAGACAGCCACCACAACACCGTGAACAGCACAATGCCCTCGAAGAACATCTGGTACAGCTCGGACGGAAACCGCGGCACCATGCTGCCCGACTCGGGGTAGATCATCGCGCCCGGCCACCAGGCAGGCGCCGGACGGCCCCACAGCTCACCATTGATGAAGTTGCCGATGCGGCCGAACGCCAAGCCGGGCGGCACCAGCGGCGCCACGAAATCGAGCAGATCCATCCACGCCACCTTGCGCGTCCAGGCAAACCAGCCGGCGGCCACCATCACACCAATCAAGCCACCATGGAAAGCCATGCCGCCATCCCAGACGGCGATGATGCGAGCGGGATGCGCGAAGTAGTACTCGGGCTGGTAGAACAGCACATAGCCGATGCGTCCGCCGAGGATGACGCCCAACACGCCGGCGAAGAGCAAATCCTCCACATCGCGCGAAGTCCAGCCAAAACGGGCATAGGGCTGATCCTTCAGCCGCTTCTTCGACAGCAGCCAGAACGCCAGGAAGCCCAGCAGGTACATGATGCCGTACCAATGGATTTCGATAGGCCCCAGCTTCAGGGCAATGGGGTTGAAATTGGGATGAATTAGCATGGTTGCGAAGTGTACGGGGTCTGCATGATGGCTCCCTCGCACCCGTGATCTCGATGAAACGAAGGGCCGCTCCCGAGTTTTTTCGCTCCCCGCGAGGGACGGCTGCAGCAAAACAGCAGCCTGGATCGTTCGGATGCCTGCCGGTACGACAGGCTCGGCCCGGCCAGGTTCTGGAACCGTTGCGTTTCGTTTCCGTTTTGTTTCCGTCTTGTCCCGCCTTTTGCACTGCCTTTCGCATCGCCCATCCCATGACCGACAAACTCCGTTCTTCCATGATCACCGAGGGCGTTGCCCGCGCGCCCAACCGCTCCATGTTCTACGCCATGGGCTACACGAAGGCCGATTTCGCGCATCCGATGATCGGCATCGCCAACGCCCATTCCACCATCACGCCCTGCAACTCCGGGCTGCAGAAACTGGCGGATGCTGCCGTTGAAGGCGTGCGCGCCGCCGGCGGCAATCCGCAGATGTTCGGCACGCCGACCATCGCCGACGGCATGTCGATGGGCACCGAGGGCATGAAGTACTCGCTGGTGTCGCGCGAGGTCATTGCCGATTGCGTCGAAACCTGCGTGCAGGGACAGTGGATGGATGGCGTGCTGACCATCGGCGGCTGCGACAAGAACATGCCGGGCGCGATGATCGGCATGCTCCGCTGCAATGTGCCGGGCATCTTCGTCTATGGCGGCACCATCCTGCCCGGCCACTACAAGGGCAAAGACCTGAACATCGTCTCGGTGTTCGAAGCGGTGGGCGAGTTCTCCGCCGGACGCATGAACCAGGTGGACTTCGACGCCATCGAGCAATGCTCGGTGCCCACCAGCGGTTCCTGCGGCGGCATGTACACCGCCAACACCATGTCCAGCGCCATCGAGGCGATGGGCATGTCGCTGCCCTATTCCTCCACCATGGCCAATGTGCACGACGAGAAGGTGCAATCGGCGCGCGACTCGGCGCAGGTGCTGCTGGCTGCCGTGCGCGCCGGCCTGAAACCACGCGACATCGTCACCCGCAAGGCGCTGGAAAACGCCGTGGCGGTGGTCATGGCCACCGGCGGCTCGACCAACGCGGTGCTGCACCTGCTGGCCATCGCGCACGCTGGCGAAGTGCCGTTCACCATCGACGACTTCGAAGTCATTCGCAAGCGCACCCCGGTGCTATGCGACATGAAGCCTTCCGGCAGATATGTGGCGACCGATCTGCATCGCGCCGGTGGCATTCCGCAGGTGATGAAAACCCTGCTCGCAGCCGGCCTGCTGCATGGCGACTGCGTCACCATCAACGGCAAGACCGTGGCCGAGAACCTGGCCGACGTGCCCGAGGTGCCGCGCGCCGACCAGGACGTGATCCGGCCGATGACCGCGCCGATGTACGCGCACGGACACCTCGCCATTCTGAAGGGCAATCTCGCTCCGGAAGGCTGCGTGGCCAAGATCACCGGCCTGAAGAACCCCAGCATGACCGGCCCGGCGCGCGTGTTCGACGACGAGCAAAGCGCGCTGCAAGCCATTCTGGCCAAGCAGATCAAAGCCGGCGACATCCTCGTGCTGCGCTACCTCGGCCCCAAGGGCGGCCCCGGCATGCCCGAAATGCTGGCCCCCACCTCGGCCCTCGTCGGCGCCGGCATGGGCGAGAGCGTCGGCCTCATCACCGATGGCCGCTTTTCCGGTGGCACCTGGGGCATGGTGGTCGGCCATGTGGCGCCCGAGGCCCAGGTCGGCGGCCTCATCGCCCTGATTCACGAGGGCGACAGCATCACCATCGACGCCCCCAGCTTGAGCCTGCAGCTCAATGTCAGTGAAGCCGAAATCGCCCGCCGCCGCGCCGCGTGGCAGCCCCCCAAGGCACGCTACACCCGCGGCGTTCTGGCCAAGTTTGCCAAGCTTGCGGGAACGGCATCACGCGGCTCGGTGCTGGACGCCGATCTGGGCTGATGCCTCGCAAGGCAAACCGCGGGGCGGTCAGCGCCGGCTTGCGTCCATATCGGGCGGGCTGGCGCTGGTTGTGCATCGGGTCTCCCCCTTCAGCGGCAAGGCCTATTCCTCATCCCAGGTTGCCTCATCTCGAATTTCCAGGTTACAAGGGTGCCGCGTGCTGTGAACAACACAGTTCGTCGGTGGCGCCCCCTGGAAACCCTTCACAATCATGTCCGACTTCCCGCTGACCCCTCAACAGCTCGACATCTACACCGACCAGAGCATCCACGAGGGCCGTCCGCTCTACAACATCGGCTGTTACCTGGACATCGACGGTCCTCTGGACCACCCTGCCTTGCAAGAGGCCATCCAAGTCGCCTTCGATCGCCACGACGTCCTGCGCGTGGCATTCGCACGCCATGATGCGACGGGCTTGATCACGCAGCGCGTGCGTGGGCGATTCGGCTACACCTTGCCGCTGATCGATCTGTCAGGCCAAGCCGATGCCATTGCGCAGGCCAGGCGCTTGTTGCGAGAACGCTTCCTCGAACCCTTCGACCTGCGCGTCTCTCCTTTATGCAGTTTTGCCCTGATTCGCACCGCGGAAACCCGGCATTTTTTCCTGGCACGCTGCCACCATCTGGTTGTCGATGGCCACGGTTTGCACTTGCTGTTGCGCTCCATCCGGGAGACCTACAACTGCTTACTCACCCGTCACGATCCGCCAGCCGCTTCGCCCTCGTATTTCGAGTACGTGCAGAAGCAGCAGGCTTACTTGGATTCGGAACGCTTCAAAGCCGACCGGCGCTACTGGCAGCAACGCTTTCCGCAAATTCCACCAGCCTTGTTTCCGCCCAAGCCTGGGGCCGACACCGAGATACAAACGGCAACCCAGCATCAGGTGATCTGGACCATTGGGCGTGCGCACTACAACGCCATGAAGCGTCTGGCTATGGACATGGGTCTGTCCCAGGCGCATTTCCTGCTTGCCCTTCTCGGGCTGACATGCTTCAGATTGCTGGATCAGCCCTCGATCTGCATCGGGGTACCGGTGCACAACCGCATTGGTGCGCAGGAAAAGTCGACGATAGGCATGTTCGCGTCGATGTTGCCATTGCTCATCAACTGCGAGCCCTCTCAATCATTTGCTTCGCTCATGACAGCGATTGCGGCAGAGCTGCGCAGCGACTATCGACACCAAAATTTGCCAATCTCGGAAATTCATCGCACCCTGAACCTTAGCTTCAGCAGCCGGGCGCGTATCTACGACATCTCGTTGTCAATCGAGCCCTTCGATGAAGACGGCGTGCTGCATGGCGCCAGCTACACCACCATACCCCTGCATAACGGACTGGCGAAGACCCCGTTGATGATCTACGTGCGGGACTATCATCAAGAAGCCGATGTCCACGTCGAACTGAACTTCAACCCCGACGCCCTGGATCGCTCGGATGCCGAGCACATCCGCGACCGGCTGGCCTTGCTCTTCACGCAAGCCCTGCAGCGCCCGGATCTGCCACTGGAGGCATTCAGCCTCTTCATGGCTGGCGAACAAGATCGCATCCTTGACGACTTTGGACGCGGCCCCGTCCTTCTGCCCAACCCCGCGTTGATCCACGAACGCTTCGCCGCCCACGCCATCCGCCAGCCCGAAGCCCTGGCCGTGGTGTACGAAGATCAGCGGCTGACCTTCGGCGAGCTTGCGCGCCGGGTGACCGCCTTGGCACAGGCGCTGCGCACGCTGGGAGTCGGACCTGGTGTGCTGGTCGGCCTGCATGTGAGCCGTGGCCCGGACATGATCGCCGGTCTGTTGGGCATCCTCGCCGCCGGGGGCGCCTTCGTCCCACTGGACCCGGCGCAACCCGCCGGGCGCCTTTCCGCCATCCTGGACGACGCCCGGCCTCCCGTCGTGCTGTCCGACTTCGCCCCCTCGATGACCCATCTGGTGGCGAAGGGCACGCGAATCGTGGGCTTCGACGCGCTCGGTGCCACCGATGCGCCGTACCCCGATGCTGCCCCATCAACCCCAGCGCCGGCTCCGCATGACCTGGCCTATCTGCTGTACACGTCCGGGTCGACTGGAACGCCCAAAGGCGTCCTGATCGAGCATCGCAGCGTGAGCAACCTCCTGCAAGCACTGGAACATGCGGTGTACCGCCACCATCCGGATGTCAAACGCGTCGGCGTCAATGCCTCGCTGGGCTTTGACGCCTCGATCAAGCAGATCATCCAGATTGCCGCTGGACGCACACTGGTGCTGCTGCCGCAGAGCGTGCGTTTTGATCCTGCGCAGCTGTCGGGCTATCTGACCCAGCACAGGGTTGACGTCTTGGACATCACGCCACAGCAGATGAAGGCGGTCATCGCATCCGGGGAACTGCGCCCCCCACCGGGCTGGCCATTGGTCACGCTGGTGGGTGGCGAGGCGATCGACACCGCGCTCTGGGCGAAGCTGTGGGAGCAGCGTGAACACGCGTTCTACAACGTCTACGGCCCCACGGAATGCACGGTCGACGCCACGGCGGCGCGCATCGACTCCGCCTCGCCCCAGCCTCATATCGGCCGCCCGCTGCTCAATGTCCAGGTGCGCATCCTCGACCCGAAAGGCCGCATCGTGCCCATCGGCGCCGTGGGCGAATTGCACATCGGCGGGCTGGGGGTGGCGCGCGGCTATCTCCATCAGGCCCAGCTGACCACCGAGCGCTTCATCCCCGACCCCTTCGGCAGGCATGCTGGCGAACGCTTGTACAAAACCGGCGATCTCGCCCGCTGGCTTGACGACGGGCGGATCGCGTTCATCGGCCGCAACGACCACCAAGTGAAAATCCGCGGCTTCCGCATCGAGCTGGGCGAAATCGAAAGCCAGCTCGCCTTGCATCCCGACATCCGGCAAGCGCTGGTGACGACTGCGGGGGACACGCAGTCCGACAAGCGTCTGGTCGCCTATTTCACCGTGCATGAGGGCTCGCAAGTTCCCGGCACCGCTGCTTGCCGCGAACATCTGAGCAAGGCCCTGCCAGACTACATGGTGCCCTCGCAATACATCCACCTGGATGCATTCGCGCTCACGGCCAACGGCAAGCTCGATCGCAAGGCCCTGCCCGCGCCCGACCTCGCCACCCTTGCGCCTGGTGAGAGCGTCGCGCCAAACACACCCATCGAGCAGGCGCTGTGGGCCATCTGGAGCGAGGTTCTCGGCTTGAAAGCGTTCGGGACTCGCGAGAGCTTTTTCGACCTGGGCGGCCACTCCCTGCAGATCACGCAGGTGGCTTCGCGCATCCGCGAGCGCCTCGGCCTGGAATTGGCGCTGACCAAGCTCTTCGAGCATGTTCGCATCGCCGATCTGGCGCAGCATTTGGAGGCCCTGCAAAGCCGGAACGCACCGGCGAGCACAAGCTTGGTTGAAATTCCGCTGATTCCGCGCAACGGACTGTTGCCGATGTCGTATTCGCAGCGACGCATGTGGCTGATCCAGCAATTCGATCCTGCCTCGGCCGCCTACAACATTCCCGTGACCCTGCTGCTGCGAGGCCCGCTCGACACCCAATGCTTGCAGCGCGCGGTCGACTCGCTGGTGCAACGGCATGAAATGCTGCGCGCCAGTCTGCTGATGGGAGAGCGCGAACCCATGACGCGCATCGAACCCGATTTGCGCGTGACTGTAGAGCACGTCGATCTGACCCATTTGCCAGCCGATCAGCGCCAGCCCGCAGCGCGGCGTTGGCTGAGTGCAGGTCTGGACCTGCCCTTCAACCTATCCAGCGCTCCGCTGCATCGCATCGCACTGCTGCGGCTGGATACGAACCAGCATGTGCTGTCGTGGGTCTTCCATCACGCTATTGCCGACACCTGGGCACTCACCATCGTGATGCGTGAATTGTTCGAGGCCTACGCGGCGTTGACCCACGGGAAACAGCCCGACTTCCCACCACTTGGGGTTCAATATGTGGACTACGCCGCTTGGCAGCGCAGCGCGCCGGCGATCGCAAGCCGACACCCGCAGACCGCGTATTGGCTGGAGCAACTGCGGAACCTTGAGCCCTTGAGCCTTCCGGCCGACCATGCCCCGCCGATGGTTCCATCCTTTCGCGGCCACAAGGTCTTCACCGCGTTGACACCCAACATCAGGGCGCAGGTGAAGCAGCGTGGCGCCGCCTGGGGCGTCACACCGTTCATGCTTTACCTGGCGGCGTTCAATCTCCTGCTGTGCCGCATCTCCGGTGCGACCGACATCGCGATCGGCAGCCCGATCGCCAATCGGCACCATTTGGCCACCGAATCCTTGGTCGGCACGCTGGTCAACACCTTGGTGATGCGCACCGATCTGTCCGGCGACCCCAGTTTTCGAAGCCTTGTCGAGCGCGTGCGCGCCACCGCCCTGGGCGCCTACGCACACCAGGACATGCCCTATGACGAGTTGGTGGAGAAGTTGGCCAATGATCGTGCCGGCCACCCCATCGGGTTGGTGCGGGTGTTGTTCAATCTGCGCAATGCGCCGCTGGGGCGATTCGCCACGGTGGACTTCGACTACGAGGAGTTCGATTTCGATCGCATCGCCGCGCAGTTCGACCTCTCCATCCACGTCGACACCGAATTCACCCATCGCATCCACCTCGAATATTCAACCGACCTCTACACCCGCGCCACCGCCGAGCGCCTGCTCGACAGCTACATGCACGTCCTCGATCAGGCGCTGGCCAGGCCAGACCTTTCGCTCTCCGCGTTCTCACTGGCGACGCCACGGCACATGGATCTGCTGCGCGGCGCCTGGAACGCCACGCAAGTGCCGCTGCCACCACAACTGCTGGTGCATCGGCATGTGCAAAGCGGCCTGCTCGCAGCACCGCAACGCGAGGCGGTGTTCACCGCCGACGCGCGGCCCATCCACTTTGCCGAGCTGCACGCCCAATCTCTTGGCTTTGCGCGCTTGCTGCGCCAGCGCGGCATTGGCCGTGGCCAGCGCGTGGGCTTGAGCCTGCCGCGCGGCGCCCACATGTTGCCCGCTCTGCTCGGGGTGCTGCACGCCGGCGCCTGTTATGTGCCGCTCGACCCCGCCTACCCGCCGCAGCGCCTGCGCGACATGGCGGAGGATGCCGAGTTGGCCCTCATCCTGACCCACCATCCTCTGCAAACCTTGTTCGCCGGCTGTGACGTGCCGATGCTGACGCTGGATGCGCCGGGTTTCTGGGCCAGTCTGGACGGCTTGCCGCTGCCCCCCGATGCGCCAAGCGACGCCCTCCCCGATGACCCGGCCTACATGATCTACACCTCCGGCTCCACCGGGCGCCCGAAGGGGGTGCTGGTGCCGCATCGCGCGGTGGTCAACTTCCTCGCCAGCATGGCTCAGGCGCCGGGGCTGGGCCGGAGCGACAAGCTGCTGGCGGTCACCACCTTGTCCTTCGACATCGCGGTGCTGGAACTGCTCCTGCCCTTGGCCGTTGGCGCGCAGGTGGTGATTGCCGATGCCGACACGGCGCGCGACCCTTACGCCCTGCGCGCGCTGCTGGAACGCAGCGGCTGCAACGTGATGCAGGCCACGCCCTCGACCTGGCGACTGCTGCTGGATGCGGGCTGGAACGCCCCGCCGGGCTTTCGCGCCCTGGTGGGTGGCGAGGCCTTGCCGCCGGATCTGGCGGAACGCCTGCTTGGCTGCTGCGGCGAAGTCTGGAATCTGTACGGCCCCACCGAAACCACGGTGTGGTCGACAGCCTGGAGGGTGGAGAACCCACGCGCTGGCATTTGCATCGGCCGCCCCATTGCCAACACCCAGGTCTGGGTGCTCGATGCGCACGGCCATTGCTGCCCGATTGGCGTTCCGGGTGAAATCCACATTGGCGGAGCCGGGGTAACGCTGGGTTACTGGCGTCGCCCGGAACTCACCGCCGAGCGCTTTATCGCCGACGCGCTCAGTAAGGGCTCTCAAGGAAACGCAGGGCCGCCCCAAATTTCCTTGACCCCCACGGGGGGCGGGTCGGCGAGCCGACCCTGGGGGCGCTCAGAGGCCCGCCTCTACAAAACCGGTGATCTCGGGCGCTGGCGTCACGATGGTCAGCTGGAACATCTGGGCCGACTGGATCATCAGGTGAAGCTGCGCGGCTTTCGCATCGAACTGGGGGACATCGAGGCGGCCTTGCTGGCGCTGCCGCAGGTGGCCGATGCGGTGGTCTCCACACACGCCCCAGGCGCGCAAGACGTGCGGCTGGTGGCCTATGTGGTGTCCGCCGCGGGCCAAGCGCTGCAGGTTTCCGCGCTGCGCGAAGCCTTGCGCGAGCGCCTGCCCGACTACATGCTGCCGCAGCACATCGTCGCCCTGCCCGCCCTGCCCCGTCTGCCCAATGGCAAAATCAACCGTGGCGCTTTACCGCCACCGACGCATGACAGTTCCCAGGCTCGCCATCGTCCTCGCGCTCAAGCCGCCCCGAACAGCCCGGCCGAAAACGCCATTGCAGCGGTCTGGACCGAACTGTTGGGCACTGAGCAAATCGCCGTCACCGACAATTTTTTCGACCTCGGCGGCCATTCCCTGCTGGCCATGCGCGCAATCACCACGCTGGAACAGCGCCATGGGGTGCGGATTCAACCGCGCCGCATGGTGTTGGAAACCCTCGGCCAGCTCGCCAACGGCATGGAGCTGAAGCGTTAAGCGCGACACCGAATGCGGCTTCGAGCGCCGCATTCAGCCGCGCCAAGCTCGGACCTCAAGCCTGGGCATCCTCCGCTTCTCGTTTGCGCGGCTTGGGGTCGGGCTCGGAGATGTCGAGCGTGACCTTGCCGTGCTCGTCGATATCCACCGTCACCCGGCCTCCGTCCACCAGCCTGCCGAACAGCAACTCGTCGGCCAGGGCGCGGCGAATGGTGTCCTGAATCAGGCGCTGCATCGGGCGCGCGCCCATCAGCGGGTCAAACCCATCAGCGGCAAGATGCTTGCGCAAGGCATCGGTGAAGGTGGCTTCGACGCGCTTCTCGGTGAGTTGCGACTCGAGTTGCAGCAGGAACTTGTCGACCACGCGCAGGATGATGGTTTCGTCGAGCGCGCGGAAGTTGATGATGGCGTCGAGCCGGTTGCGGAACTCGGGCGAGAACATGCGCTTGATGTCGACCATCTCGTCGCCACGCTCGCGCTTGGAGGTGAAGCCCATGGTGCTCTTCTGCATGGCTTCGGCGCCCGCATTGGTCGTCATGATCACAATGACGTTGCGGAAGTCGGCCTTGCGTCCGTTGTTGTCGGTCAGCGTGCCGTTGTCCATCACCTGCAGCAACACGTTGTAGACATCCGGATGGGCCTTCTCGATCTCGTCGAGCAGCAGCACCGCGTGCGGCCTCTTGGAAATGGCCTCGGTCAGCAAACCGCCCTGGTCGAAGCCCACATAGCCCGGAGGCGCGCCGATCAGGCGTGACACGGTGTGCCGCTCCATGTACTCGGACATGTCGAAGCGCACCAACTCGATGCCGAGCACGAAGGCCAGTTGTTTCGCCACCTCGGTCTTGCCCACGCCCGTTGGGCCGCTGAAGAGGAAGGCGCCGATGGGCTTCTCCGGCCGGCCCAGGCCCGAGCGCGCCATTTTGATGGCGGCAGCCAGGGCATTGATGGATTCGTCCTGACCGAACACCACGTTCTTCAAGTCGCGTTCCAGATTGCGCAGCTTGGAGCGGTCGTCGGTTGTGACGCTGTGCACCGGCACGCGGGCGATTTTGGAAACGATGTCCTCGATCTCGGTTTTGCCGATGGTCTTTTTCTGTTTGCTCTTGGGCAGGATGCGTTGCGCCGCACCGGCTTCGTCGATCACGTCGATGGCCTTGTCGGGCAGATGCCGGTCGTTGATGTACTTGGCCGACAGCTCAGCCGCTGCCGCCAGCGCGCCCGCGCCATACTTCACGCCATGGTGCTCCTCGAAGCGCGACTTCAGCCCCTTGAGAATTTCCACGGTCTGCTCAATGCTGGGCTCGACCACGTCGATTTTCTGGAAGCGACGCGAAAGAGCAGCATCTTTCTCGAAAATACCCCGATATTCATTGAACGTCGTCGCACCAATGCAGCGCAACTGGCCGGAGGTCAGCGCCGGCTTGAGCAGGTTGGACGCGTCCAGCGTTCCGCCCGAGGCCGCGCCCGCGCCGATGAGGGTGTGGATCTCGTCGATGAACAGAATGGAGTGCGGCATCTCCTTGATCTGCTTGATCACCGCCTTGATGCGCTGCTCGAAGTCGCCCCGGTACTTGGTGCCTGCGAGCAAGGCGCCCATGTCCAGGGAAAAAACCACGCCCTGCTCCAGCACGGACGGAACCTGACCCTGCACGATGCGCCAGGCCAAACCCTCGGCAATGGCGGTTTTGCCCACACCGGCCTCACCCACCAGCAAGGGGTTGTTCTTGCGCCGGCGGCACAGCACCTGGATGACGCGTTCGACCTCGGCCTCGCGGCCGATCAGTGGGTCGATTCGGCCCTCGCGGGCCAACTGGTTGAGGTTCTGGGTGAACTGGTCGAGCGGCGTTTCCTTGGCATCCTTCTCCTCGTCGTCCGTAGCGCCGCCGCTGGCAGGCTTGGCGGGCTCCACCGGGTCGGTCTTGCGAATCCCGTGCGAGAGAAAGTTCACCACGTCCAGCCGGGTCACGCCCTGCTGGTGGAGGTAATAGACCGCGTGCGAATCCTTCTCGCTGAAGATGGCAACCAGCACATTCGCACCGGTGACTTCCTTCTTGCCGTTGCTGGACGACTGCACATGCATGATGGCGCGCTGGATCACGCGCTGGAATCCCAGCGTGGGCTGGGTGTCCACATCGTCCGAACCCGGCACCACGGGGGTATTTTCCTTGACGAAGGCTGCCAGGCTCTTGCGCAGATCATCGAGATTGGCCGAGCAGGCGCGCAGCACTTCAGCGGCCGACGGGTTGTCCAAAAGCGCCAACAACAGGTGCTCCACGGTGATGAACTCGTGCCGCTGCTGACGCGCCTCGACAAAGGCCATATGCAAACTGACTTCCAGTTCCTGGGCAATCATGACACTCTCCTAAATGGCCTCCATCACACACTGCAGGGGATGCCCTGCCTGACGCGCCGCCGCCATCACCTGCTCAACCTTGGTCGCGGCCACATCTTTCGCAAAAACCCCGCAAACGGCCCGACCATGCTGGTGTACTTTAAGCATGATTTGCGTCGCCGTTTCACGGTCTTTGCTGAAAAACTGCTGAATCACAAACACCACGAATTCCATGGGCGTGAAATCGTCGTTCAACATCACCACCTGATACAGTGGCGGGGGCTTGAGTTGCTGCTCCTGGCGCTCGACAACAGCCGCAGAACCAGGGTCGGAACCGGAGATTTTGCGTGGTTTGGACATGCTCGAATTTTAGATTTACCACCTTGCATCTGCTTGCCTAGGGCTACGCCCCATTGTTCACCAAGTTGCTGCGCTCATGGGCCTGAATGCCGCACGCAGGGCGATGTGTTGCGCGTGTGCAGCATCGCTTCAGAGCTGCCGCAAGCTTTTCATCATGCACGTAACGTACCAGCCAAGAAAAAGCCGCACAGTGTGCGGCTTTTTCTTGGCATGGAAAGCCCTGGCCCGTGATGCATCGACCTGCCGGCCAAGCCGGACTCCGCTTCACATGTGGTCGATCATCACCTGCCCAAAACCTGAGCACGACACCTGCGTGGCGCCTGGCATGAGGCGGGCGAAGTCATAGGTCACATGCTTGGACTGGATGGACTTCTGCATGCTCGCAATCACCAGATCAGCCGCCTCCACCCAACCCATGTGGCGCAACATCATTTCGGCCGAAAGGATTTCCGAGCCGGGGTTGACGTAATCCTTGCCGGCGTACTTGGGCGCCGTGCCATGGGTGGCCTCGAACATCGCCACCGTGTCGGACAGATTGGCGCCGGGCGCAATGCCGATGCCCCCGACCTGCGCCGCCAGCGCATCGGAGATGTAGTCGCCATTCAGATTCAGCGTGGCGATGACGTCGTACTCCGCCGGGCGCAGAATGATTTGCTGCAGGAAAGCATCGGCAATGGAGTCTTTGACGACGATGTCCTGCCCCGTCTTCGGGTTCTTGAAACTGCACCACGGGCCGCCGTCGATGGGTTTGGCACCGAATTCCCGCTGCGCCAGGGCGTAGCCCCAGTCGCGGAACCCGCCCTCGGTGTATTTCATGATGTTGCCCTTGTGCACCAGGGTCACCGAAGCGCGGTTGTTGTCGATGGCGTACTGGATGGCCTTGCGCACCAGCCGTTCCGTCCCCTCGCGCGACACGGGTTTGATGCCGATGCCGGAGGTTGCCGGAAAGCGGATTTTTTTCACGCCCATCTCGCGGATCATGAAATCGATGATTTTTTTCGCCCCATCGGACTCCGCCGCCCATTCGATGCCGGCGTAAATGTCCTCCGAGTTCTCGCGGAAGATCACCATATCGACCTTCTCCGGTGCCTTCACGGGTGAGGGCACGCCCGTGAAGTAACGCACCGGCCGCAAGCAGACATACAAATCGAGCTGCTGGCGCAGTGCGACGTTGAGCGAACGAATGCCACCGCCAACGGGTGTGGTCAGCGGGCCCTTGATGGACACGACGAATTCCTTCAGCGCATCCAGTGTTTCCTCGGGCAGCCAGACATCCGGGCCATAGACGCGGGTCGCCTTCTCGCCAGCATAGATTTCCATCCAGGCGATCTTGCGCTGCCCTCCGTAAGCCTTTGCCACGGCCGCATCCACGACCTTGATCATCACGGGTGTGATGTCGGCTCCAGTGCCATCGCCCTCGATGAAGGGCACGATGGGATGGTCGGGGACGTGCAGGGATTGGTCGGCGCCCACGGTGATGCGCTGCGCCTCGGGAATACGAATGTGCTGATACATGGGAGACTCCGGATCGTGTGTATGCCGCATTCTAGTCAGGACGCATGCGCAGGATCATGTCTTTTATAAGACATAAGTCTGACATCTGACACATGGTCATGCAGCGCGAGGCCGACGGCCCTGCTTCACAACGATTGCGGCTGGCGCACGGATCGCGCACCTTGGATGCTTGCGGGGCTTCCATCATGTCAACCGAATTTCGACGGGCCGCGTTATGGATGCGATCCCCTTGGATCAACATCCAAAACTCTTTCAAAGGTCAATCATGAAGAAGATTCTTGCCGCCATGTTCGCCATGTTCCTCGCCTCCGCCGTGATGGCTCAAGCTGCTCCCGAAGCAGCCAAGCCCGCTCCTGCCGTCAAGGCCGAAGCGCACAAACCCATGAAGCATCACAAAAAGGTGATGCACAAGAAGGCCATGGGAAAGAAAATGGAAAAGAAGGCTCCTGCCGCTTCTGCCGCCAAGTAATTCCAGGCCATTTCAAACAGCATTCCGGGCCAGGTTCATTCGACCCATCAAAGGCGCCTTCGGGCGCTTTTTTTGTGTCCAACATTGAACCGGGTCAGCCCATGCGATGCACTGCTCGATGTCTGCGGCACAATGCCTTGTGCACAGACTTGGTCCAAGGAGACCCCTATGAAGCTGACATCCAACCTGGCCCGAAAGGCCAACCGTAGCCACATCGGATTCTTGGTTTGCTTCGCTGTTCTGAGCCTCGCGCCTCTGGCGCGCGCGCAACTGGCCGTCCTGCCGCAAACCACCTTGCAGGCGGGCATGCAGTTGATTCACGCCGAGCTTGCCACGACGCCTGACCAGCGTGAAACCGGCTTGATGTATCGGCGCGAACTGAGCGGCAACCACGGCATGCTGTTCATCTTTTCCGACGATCAGCCTGTGTGCATGTGGATGAAGAACACCTTCATACCGCTGTCAGTGGCGTTCATCGACGACCAAGGGCGAATCACCAATATTGCCGACATGAAGCCGCAGACGCTGGATAGCCATTGCGCGGTGCAAAACGTGCGTTTCGCACTCGAAATGCCGCTGGGCTGGTTTGCGCAGCGCGGCCTCAAACCCGGCTTCCAGCTTCGTGGCAAGCCCTTCGGGACCACCGCTGCGCGCTGACCGCAAGCGCATCAGTCGCAACCTTGCATCATGCCATCCAGAGCCATCTCAAACCGCCGGACCATGCTCGGGGAGATGGCCCCCTTGGGGAGGAGACCGGCGGCGTGATCCTGACTTCAGCCGAAGTTGCGCTCGGCAAAACTCCAGTTGGCGAGATGATCCAGGAAGGTCTTGACGAAGTCGGGCCGGCGGTTGCGGAAATCCACATAGTAGGCATGCTCCCACACGTCCACGGTCAGCAGCGGCTTGTCGGCTGAAGTCAGCGGCGTGGCGGCATTGCTGGTGTTGACGATGTCCACCGAGCCATCGGCCTTTTTCACCAGCCAGGTCCAGCCCGAACCGAAGTTGCCCACGGCCGACTTGTGGAATGCCTCCTTGAATGCGGCGAAGCTGCCCCACTTCTTGTTGATGGCACCCTGCAACGCACCCCCGGGTTCACCACCACCCTTGGGGCTGAGGGAATGCCAGAAAAATGTGTGGTTCCAGATTTGGGCCGCGTTGTTGAACACGCCGCCGGCAGGTGCTTTGTGAATGATGTCGTCGAGACTCATGGCCTCGAACTCGGTGCCTTTGATGAGATTGTTCAGGTTCGTGACATAGGCCTGATGGTGTTTGCCGTGGTGATATTCCAGGGTTTCACGCGACATATGGGGCGCAAGCGCATCCAGGGCAAACGGCAGGGCGGGAAGTTGGTGTTCCATGGGATAGCCTTTCGAAGTTGGACTGCGAAGAACAATTTTTTATTCTAGGAGTCTGCTGAAGCGGAGAAGCTGCAAGGGCGTTGCCCCCACACCCCCGAGGAGGTCAAGGACGTGGATGGGCTGCGCCACGCCTTCATGCAGGCGCTTCCTGCAATTTCGCCGTGCTGTTTGGCGCCAATCCCCTCAAGGGCTGGACAGGGGATGCTTGGCCGGCGTGACCGTGCCGAGGTCCATGGCCACGGCTGACTGGGCCGTGGCCAGCAACAGGCTCTGCCCACTGCGAATCTGTCGCGCATCGTGCAACAGGCTCCCGTCTTCATTCCAGGCCAGGCAATAACCGCGCTCCAAGGTGGCGGCAGGGTTGAGCAAAGCGAGGCGCTGCTCCTGGCCCGCGAGTTTGCCGCGCGCCAGCGCCCAGTTTTGGCGTAGCGCCTGGTCATGGCGACTGCCCAAGGCCTCAAGCCGCGCGCGACGCTCAGCCCAGTGCTGTGCTGGAAGAACCTTCAGCTGACGCTCTCGCTGCGCCCAAGCATTCATCTGCTCCTGCAGCAGGCGACGCAGACGATCTTGCAGGCGCGCTTGCAACCCGCGCAGGTGGAGCGCGGCTCCCTGCAGCATGCGGCCCGGCTTGGGCAGGCGCAGATGCAGACGGTCCAGACGCTGCTGCTCACGCCCTTGCCAGTGCAGCACGGCTTGCTGCAAGCGGCGCGCCAGTTGCAGCGCCTGCAAGCGCAGATCGGCCAGGGCGGGAGCGCACAACTCGGCGGCGGCTGTGGGGGTGGTGGCGCGAACATCAGCGGCGAAATCGGCGATGGTGAAATCTGTTTCATGGCCCACGCCCGACACCACCGGCAGGCTGCATGCGTGCAGCGCGCGCGCCAGGGCCTCATCATTGAAGGGCCAGAGATCTTCCATGGCACCGCCGCCACGCACCAGCAGCAGCACATCCACCTCGGCGCGTTGTTCCGCAAGCTTCAGGGCTTGCACGAGTTCCAGCGCAGCCCCCACTCCCTGCACGCTGGCGGGGTAGATCACGACTCGAACCTGCGGGCTGCGGCGCTTGAGCGTGGCAAGAACATCCTGCAATGCAGCCGCTTGCCGCGACGTGACGATGCCGACCGCGCGTGGCTGCGCGGGCAGGGGCTTTTTGCGCTCAGGGTCGAACAGGCCCTCGGCCTGCAAACGCTCCTTGAGCCGGAGAAACTGCTCCAGCAATGCCCCTTGCCCGGCCTGGCGCATCGATTCCACGGTGAGCTGCAAGTCCCCGCGCGGCTCGTAAAGACCAACCACCGCGCGGATTTCGACCTGCTGGCCATCGCGCGGATCGAAGTCCAGCAGGTACGCGCGCTGGCGGAACATGACACAGCGCAATTGCGCCGAAGCGTCGCGCAGGGCAAAGTAGCAATGCCCGCTTGCCGCGCGCGTGAAACTGCTGACCTCACCCACGACCGTGACCACACCGAAGCGTGCCGCCAAGGTGTCGGTCAAGGCCCGCGCCAGGCGACCGACGCTCCAGGCTTGCGTCGTCGCCTGCCGCTCGCTCCCGCGCTCAATGGGCATGCTGCCGACTCCGGCGAGCCCGTTCCCGCAACGCAAGCTGTCCACAAACGCCGAGGAATAGCCCTGCTGCCTGCAAACGAACGCCAGGAACGCGAAGATCCGATCTATCTCTTTGATTCATAATCAATTTTCTGTGTTCAAAAAACAGTCACATTAAATCCGAGCCTTGGAATTCAGTCGCCTACGCCAGCAAAACCGCAGTTGCGCACATTGTTATCCACAATTCTTTGGGATAACCCCGCACCTGCCGGAGTCGCTTGCGCCTTGGGGTTGAGAACCCTGGGACAATGCGCCATCCGGTTTGGGTGGAACGGGTGTTGGGCACATTTCACGCCGCCCTGCGCTTGCCTTGCGAGGGTGCGCCCGCACCCCGCCCAGCTTCCATGGCTCGGCCCCTGGCAGGCGTTGTTCCACCGTTTACCATGCTGGTCGTTGCCCGCCCCCGAACCCCCTCCAACACCGAGGTTTCCATCTTGCTCAGCATTGTTGAAGCCGCAGGCTGGCCCATCTGGCCGCTGATTGCCTGCTCCATCGCAGCCCTGGCCATCATCCTCGAACGGTTGTCTTCGTTGCGAAACGCCAAAGTGATTCCGCCACGCCTGCTGGAAGAGGCCATGGCGGTGTCGATAAGCTCCATTCCGTCCCCCGACACCATCGACAAACTCGAGCGCAACTCGCCGTTGGGCATGGTTCTGGCTGCTGGCTTTCGTGCCGTGCGCAGGCCGCATGCCACGGCGGAAAGCTTGCGCGAAGACCTGGAAAACAGCGGCCGCGCCGTGATGCACAGCCTGCAGCGCTACCTCAATGCCCTGGGCACCGTGGCCTCGTCCGCACCGTTGCTGGGGTTGCTCGGAACCGTGGTCGGCCTGATCGAGATTTTCGGCTCGCAAACCGGCGGCAGCACCAACCCGACGCTGCTGGCGCATGGCATCTCGGTGGCGCTTTACAACACGGCCTTCGGGCTCATCATTGCCGTGCCATCCCTCATGTTCTACCGCTACTTCCGTGGCCGGGTGGACGACTTCGGCATCGAACTGGAGCAAGCCGCACGCAGGTTGGCCACGCATCTGCAGCCCCAACTCGAAGCCGCGGCGCGGACATCGCCCTGATGCCGGGGAGGAGCCTCCATGAACTTCCAGCGCCCGCGGCCAGAAGAGCCGGAAATCAACCTCATTCCACTGATCGACGTGCTGCTGGTGATCCTGATTTTTCTGATGATCACCACCACCTACTCGAAGTACACCGAGCTCAAGATCAACCTGCCCACGGCGAATGCGCCCAAAGCCGAGCAGTACCCGCATGAGATCGTGGTTGCCGTCAGCAGCGACGGCACCTATGCCGTCAACCGTCATGTCCTCCCCAGCCGCAGCGTGGCGGATCTGGCCAGCTCGCTGACGCAGGCGGCCAAGGGCAATGCCAACACCATGGTCGTGATCAGTGCCGACGCGCAAAGCACCCAGCAGTCCGTCATCAACGTCATGGAAGCCGCGCGCGTTGCCGGCCTGAGCCAGCTCACGTTCGCCACCCAACGTTCGCCAGGCTCGTGATTCCTCCGCAGCCTTCAGCCCGCACCGCGGGGCAAGCTGCCTCGGGCTGGCCGGCCTGGTGGCTGCAGCGCCGCTGGCAAGCCTGGCTGCTGCTTCCCCTCTCCGGGTTGTTTGGCGCCTTGGCCGCGCTGCGGCGGCTGGCTTATCAACACGGCTGGAGGCAGGCCTGGCGCGCCCCGCTGCCCGTCATCGTGGTGGGCAACGTGACCGTCGGTGGAACTGGTAAGACACCGCTGGTGCTGGCCATCGCGCAGCACCTGAGCCGCTTGGGCTGGAAGCCCGGCATCGTCTCGCGCGGCCACGGCCGCGAGGGCATGGGACATGAACCGCTGCAAGTCGAGCCGGATGCCGACCCGGCCACAACCGGCGACGAACCCTTGCTGCTGCGCCGGCTCGCGGCCTGCCCGGTCTGGGTTGGACGCCGTCGGGCAGCGGCGGCACAAGCCCTGCTGCGCGCCCACCCCGGGGTGGATGTCCTGCTCAGTGACGACGGCCTGCAGCATCTGGCGCTGGCGCGTGACGTCGAGCTGGTGGTGACGGATCTGCGCGGCCCCGGCAACGGTTGGCTGTTGCCAGCCGGCCCCTTGCGCGAACCCTGGAATCGCCCGCGTGACGCCACGCTTGGCCCTTCTTCCAGCCTCGCCAGCCTGGCCAGCGCCTCACTTGCCACGCCCTGCTTCGCCTTCCATCGCAAGCTCGGCATGGTGCGCCAGCTTGCCACTGGCGAGCGACTCAGTCTGAACGCCTTCCTGTTGCGCCATGCCGGGCAAGCCCTGGCAGCTGCGGCCGGCATCGGCCACCCAGAACAGTTTTTCGACATGCTGCGCTTGGCGGGCGCGACCTTGCCGACCACGCTGGCCTTGCCCGACCACCACAGCTTCGACACCGATCCGTTCCGTCAGATCGAGGCTGCAGCCCTACTCATCACGGAAAAGGACGCCCTAAAATGCAAGCCTTCGTTCTCCCGCCTGGACCGGCTCTGGGCGGTCGAACTGCTGCTTGAAGTCGACCCTGCTTTTTTCCCCTGGCTGCTTGCGCGATTGCCCGCGCGTCCGGATCGCCCCCATGGATTCACGCCTGCTTGACCTCCTGGTTTGCCCTGTCTGCAAGGGACCGCTGGACTACGACCGACCCGCACAGGAATTGATTTGCCCGCGCGACCGGCTGGCCTTCCCGGTGCGCGACGGCATCCCGGTGATGCTGGTTGAGCAGGCACGCGACCAGGATCTCAGCCGCGACAGTCCAGCCAACAGCCCACCCGCCTCTCCCCCGGGCGAGCCGACGCAGAGCCGCGGCGCATGACCGCCCTGGACTTCACCGTCCTCATCCCCGCGCGCCGCGCTTCAACCCGCCTGCCCGACAAGCCGCTCGCCGACATCGCCGGCCTGCCCATGGTGGTGCACGTTGCCCAGCGGGCGCAGCGCAGCGGTGCAAGCCGCGTGGCCGTCGCCACTGACGATGCGCAGATTGCAGCCATCTGCGCCAGCCACGGCATCGAGGCGCTGCTCACCCGCGCCGACCACGCCAGCGGCACCGACCGCATCGCCGAAGCGGCCCGTCAACTCCACCTCCCCGCGGCCGCCATCATGGTCAACGTGCAGGGCGACGAGCCGCTGATCGACCCTGCCCTCATCCGCGCCTGCGCACAACGCCTGGCCGATGACGCGCAAGCCGCCATCGCAACGGCGGCGCATCCCATTCACGACGCGGCCGATGCCTTCAATCCGAATGTGGTCAAGGTCGTGCTCGACGCTCGCGATCACGCACTGCTGTTCTCGCGCGCCCCCATTCCCTGGCACCGCGATGCCTTCGCAACCGACGGCACGCGCACGCCTTGGGCAACGTCGGCTGCGCTCCCCAGCCTGCCGCCCGGACTTCCCGTCCTGCGGCATGTCGGCCTCTACGCCTACCGCATGCAAGCCCTGCAAGAATTTGCCGCCTTGCCCCCCTGTCCACTGGAGCAGGCCGAGGCCCTGGAACAGTTGCGCGCACTCTGGCATGGCTGGTGCATCGCGGTGCTGCGCGTGGACTCGGCACCGGCGCCCGGAGTCGACACACCGGAAGATCTGGCCCGCGTACGCCGGCTGATGCAGGCTTGGCCCTAGCGCCTTCGGTCGAGACGTCGAGATCAACGGCTCGATCGGCGCCGAAAGCTTGAAATCGTGCGTGATCAGGCGGCACGATGCGATGCGAACCCGGCCCGAGACGTCAGCCTGTTGCTGGGCTCGCGTGCTATTCTGAAAAGCTGTTCCCGAGCCTCTTTCCCATGACAAAAAAGCAGGAGTTTTCATGCGTTTAATCTTGCTGGGCGCACCCGGCGCCGGCAAAGGCACACAGGCTGCCAGCATCTGCGCGCGCTACGACATTCCCCAGATTTCCACCGGCGACATGCTTCGCGCCGCGGTCAAAGCCGGCACCCCGCTGGGCCAGCAGGCCAAGGTCGTGATGGATGCGGGCGCGCTGGTGTCGGACGACATCATCATTGGCCTGGTGCGCGACCGCCTGCTGCAACCCGACTGCGCGCGCGGCTTCCTGTTCGACGGCTTTCCCCGCACCATCGCCCAGGCCGACGCGCTGAAGGCAGCCGGTGTGCACATCGACGTCGTGCTGGAGTTCGACGTGCCCGATGAAGACATCGTCGAGCGCCTGAGCGGGCGCCGCGTGCACCCGGCCTCCGGCCGTGTCTATCATGTGCGCTACAACCCGCCCAAGGCGGCTGGCAAGGATGACGTCACCGGCGAAGACCTGGTGCTGCGCGACGACGACCGGGAAGACACCGTGCGCAAGCGTCTGGCCGTTTACCGCGCCCAGACCAGGCCGCTGGTGGATTACTACACGCGCTGGGCGCAGAGCGGCGATGCGCAAGCCCCCAGGCTGGCCAAGATCTCCGGCGTAGGCTCGGTGGACGAAGTCAGCCAGCGCATTTTCGCTGCACTGGGCTGAGCCAAAACAAGCGACTGGAAACCTAGCCATGCACATCGCCCAACAAGCTTTCATCGTCACCGGCGGCGCCTCGGGCCTGGGCGCTGCCACCGCACGTCGTCTGGCTGCTGCTGGCGGCAAGGTGTTGATCGCCGATGTGCAAGATGAAGCCGGCCAGGCCGTCGCGCAAGAACTCGGCGGGCGCTATGTGCACTGCAACGTGACCCGTGAGATCGATGCGCAAGCAGCCGTGGCCCAGGCGCTGGAACTCGGTCCCCTGCGCGGACTGGTCAACTGCGCGGGGGTCGCCCCCGCAACGCGCACATTGGGCAAGGAAGGCCCGCACCCGCTGGACTCCTTTGCCCGCGCGGTGAATGTCAATCTCATCGGCAGTTTCAACATGGCTCGCCTCGCGGCGGCCGCCATGGCGAAACAGGAGGCGCTGGCCGACGGCGAGCGTGGCGTCATCGTCCACACCGCGTCGGTTGCGGCCTACGACGGCCAGATCGGCCAAACGGCCTACGCAGCCTCCAAGGCCGGCATCGTCGGCATGACCCTGCCGATGGCACGCGACCTGGCGCGCAATGGCATTCGCGTCATGACCATCGCCCCCGGCATTTTCGAGACGCCCATGCTCATGGGCATGCCCGAAGCGGTGCGCCTCGCCCTCGGCGCAGCCGTGCCTTTTCCTTCTCGACTCGGGCGGCCCGATGAATTCGCCCAACTGGTCGAGGCCATCGTCACCAACCCCATGCTCAACGGCGAAACCATCCGCCTGGATGGCGCCATCCGCATGCAGCCGAAGTAGGCAGAGAGATTGCACGCCGGTCTCGGCCGGCGGCCCACCCGCTATCGGCCATGTCCCTGATTCCGCAAGAATTCATCCAGGAACTGCTCGGCCGCACCAATATCGTCGAGGTGGTGGGGCGTTCGGTGCAACTGAAAAAAGCCGGCACCAACCACAAGGGTCTGTGCCCGTTTCACAGCGAAAAATCGCCCTCGTTCACCGTCAGTTCCAGCAAGCAGTTCTATCACTGCTTCGGCTGCGGCGCCCACGGCACGGCCATCGGCTTCCTGATGGATCACTTGGGCCTGACCTTCCCCGACGCGGTGCGCGAGCTGGCCTCGCAGGCGGGCATGACCGTGCCCGAAGCGCCGCAGGATCCGCAGCAAGCGCAGCATGTGCGCGAGCAACGCAGCCTGAAGCAAAGCCTGCAAGACGTGCTGGAGCAAGCCAACCGTTTCTACCGCGACCAACTGCGCGACTCCAAGCGTGCCGTGTCCTATCTCAAAGGACGGGGCCTGAGCGGCCCAATAGCCGGCCATTTCGGTCTGGGCTATGCACCGGACGACTGGCAGGGCTTGGCCCGGGTGTTTCCCAACTACGAAGCCAATCCCCTGGTGCAGGCCGGACTGGTGGTGGCGCGCGACGACCAGGGCGAGACCATCGAGCCCGGTGCGCTGGAGGGCCATGCGGTCACGCGGCGCTATGACCGCCTGCGCGACCGCATCACCTTCCCCATCCGCAACACGCAGGGCGAACTCATCGGCTTCGGCGGACGCATCCTCGACCAGGGCGAGCCCAAATACCTGAATTCACCCGAAACCCTGCTGTTTCACAAGAGCGAGGAGTTGTATGGGCTGTTCGAGGGACGTGCAGCCATCCAGCGCCAGGGTTACGCCCTCGTCGTCGAGGGTTATCTGGACGTCATCGCCCTGGCCCAGCATGGCGTGGGCAATGCCGTGGCCACGCTCGGCACGGCCTGCACCGCCGAGCATGTGAAAAAACTGTTCCGCCACTGCGGGCAAATCGTGTTCAGTTTCGATGGCGATACCGCCGGGCAAAAAGCCGCCGTGCGTGCGCTGGAGGCCGCCCTGCCCGCGCTGGGTGATGAACGCTCGGTCAAGTTCCTGTTCCTGCCACCGGAGCACGACCCGGACACCTTCGTGCGGGAACACGGCGCCGATGCCTTCGAGCGCGAAGTGGGCCGCGCCCAGCCGCTCTCGGTGTTTCTGCTCGACACCCTGGGTTCCGGGCTCACCATGAGCACGGCCGAGGGACGCGCGCAAGCCATCGCCCGCGCCCGCCCGCTGCTGGCGCTGCTGCCGGATTCGGCACTCAAGTCGCAGATCCTCGGTGAGTTCGCCAAAAGAGTCGAGATGCCGTTGGCCGAACTGCGCCCGGCCCTGGCCTTGCCCGAGCGCCATGCCGGCACGGGCAAGGCCACGCGCCAGGAGAACGAACGCCGACCCGAACGCCGCTCCAGCATGGCCACCCAGCGCGCCAGCCGCCTTGCAGGCCTGCGCACCGATCATGCACAAACGGCCATGCGCATCCTGTTGGCGCAACCCGAACTCTGGAGCACGTTGAGTTCATCTCAGCACGAGTTGCTGATGCAAGATGGCAGCAGCACCCAGGCGCTTGCAAGTTGGCTCGAAGCCCAACTCGACGCTTATCCCGACTTGAGCGCTTCGGCCTTGTGGGAGGGGCTGCGGCTGGCCGGGCTGCTCGATCAGGTTCAATCGATGGGGGCCGCCGATGGGCTCGATGCCGAGCCTGCCAGTGTGCAGCAAGACCTCATGGGCGCGTTGCGTTGGGTCGAGTTGGAACGCATCCGCCAGCGCCAGGAAGAACTCAGCCGCGACGGGTTGATCGACGAGGCATCCAGGGCCGAATTTCGCAGTCTGTTGAGTCGCCGCCGCGAACTAGGGTGAAGGGACGGGCCCGGGGCGAACGATTGCCGCCCGATTCAGTCGAATAACACAAAGCCTGCCCCGCAAGCGCCTATTCATGTCCTTGCAGGCTTGAAATATCGACCTCCTGACTATAATCAAACGTTTTTCCGCGAATTCCCCATCGAGCCTACCCAAACAGGGTTGATGCGGGTGTTGTTCCATGCGCTTGCAGCCAATTTCGGCCTGAATTTTGCTTGCAACAGCAATTGGGGACGCCGCGGAGACCGCACTGCACGGAAAACTGCAGAACATGAGAGCGTTGTGGGGGCTTCGCGGTGCGAGTTGCGCGCATCGCAGTCGGCACGGAATCGTTGCCCTCCCATGACACCGCCATGCGCACGAAGTCCAACCGAGGAGCTTGAACATGACCCAACCCAAGTCTGCACCTTCCAAAGCCAAGGCACAGGCTGGTTCAAGCAAAACCAAGGCCTCGGCTTCGGCCGGCTTGGCTTCCAAAGCCCCGGCCCAGACTGCGCGCACGACACCCGCCGCGAAGCCCGCTTCAGCCAGTCGCAAGGCCTCGGCGTCATCCTCACACAAGCCTCAAGACATGCCCACCAAAAAGCCCGTTTCCACCGCCGCCCAGAAAACCACGACCAGCAAGGCTGCCAAGCCCGTGCTGAAAGAGGTCAAAGCCGCCAAGGTGGTTGAACCTGTCGCCACCAAGGCCCCCGCCACGCCGAATGCAGCGGCTCTGGCGAAGCTTGCTGAACGCGGTGCCGCCAAGGCGAAGGCTGCGGCCGCGCTGGCGGCGAGCAAACCGCAATCCAAGGCCGACAAGAAAAACCTTCCGGGCGACGATTTCCGCGCCCACATGCCCGATGACGCGGACGACGGTGCCACGCCCTCCGCCCCCATGCCGCGTGGCCGCCGGCCCTCGCGCGCCAAGGAAAAGCAACTGCTGAAGGAATTCGGCTACGACGATTCGAACGTCACCGAAGAGGAACTGGGCCGCCGCCGCCAGCGCCTGAAGAACCTCATCAAGCTCGGCAAGACCCGCGGCTTCCTGACCTACGGCGAAATCAACGATCACCTGCCCGACAATCTGGCCGACCCGGATCTGCTGGAAACCATCATCAGCATGCTCAACGACATGGGCATCGCGGTGTACGAACAGGCGCCGGACGCCCAGACCCTGCTGCTCAACCAGCACGGCCCGACCGCCTCCAGCGAGGAAGAGGCCGAAGAGGAAGCCGAGGCCGCGCTCTCCTCGGTGGATTCGGAATTCGGCCGTACCACCGACCCGGTGCGCATGTATATGCGTGAAATGGGGACGGTCGAGCTGCTCACACGCGAGGGCGAGATCGTCATCGCCAAGCGCATCGAGGAAGGCCTGCGCAAGATGATGCTGGCGATCTCCGCTTCGCCCGCCACCGTGGCCGAAATTCTCGCCATGGCAGCGCGCATCGCGGGCAACCAGTTGCCGGTGGATGAAGTGGTCGACGGCATGGTGTCCGACGACGAGTCGGACGATTACGTTGCCGAGGAAGACGTGGACTTCGCCCTGGCCGACGAGGCCGAAGAGGACGACGAGGAGGCCGCCGCCGCCGCCAGTTCCGTGAAACTGGAGGAGCTCAAGGCCAAAGCCCTGGAGCGTTTTGCCCAGGTGCACGATGCCTTCATGAAGATGCGCCGCTCCTACGACAAGGACGGCTACCGCTCGCCCTCGTACCTGAAAGCACAGGATCAGATTTCCAAGAATCTGATGGAAGTGCGCTTCACCGCGCGCACCGTCGAGAAGCTGTGCGACCTGCTGCGCAGCCAGGTTGACGAAGTACGCCGCCACGAACGCGAAATTCGCCGCATCGTCGTCGACCGTTGCGGCATGCCGCAGGAGGAGTTCATCAAATCGTTCCCCGGTCACCAGCTCGATCTGAAATGGGCCGAGAAGCTGGCGGCGTCGAACAAGCCGTATGCCCCCATCCTCGCGCGCAACCTGCCGTCCGTGCAGGAGTTGCAGCAACGCCTGATCGACACCCAGACCCGCGTGGTCGTGCCGCTGCAGGACTTCAAGGACATCAACGCCCAGATGAGCCGTGGCGAGCAGGAAGCGCGCGAAGCCAAACGCGAAATGATCGAGGCCAATCTGCGCCTGGTCATTTCCATTGCCAAGAAGTACACCAACCGCGGCCTGCAATTCCTCGACCTGATCCAGGAAGGCAACGTCGGCTTGATGAAGGCGGTGGACAAGTTCGAATACCGCCGTGGCTACAAATTCTCCACCTACGCGACGTGGTGGATCCGCCAGGCCATCACCCGCTCGATCGCCGACCAGGCCCGCACCATCCGCATCCCGGTGCACATGATCGAGACCATCAACAAGGTCAACCGCATCTCGCGCCAGTACCTGCAGGAAACCGGCACCGAGCCGGATGCCGCGATGCTGGCCGAGAAGATGGAGATGCCGGAAGACAAGGTGCGCAAGATCATGAAAATCGCCAAGGAGCCGATCTCGATGGAAACACCCATCGGCGACGATGACGACTCCCACCTTGGCGATTTCATCGAAGACACCGGCATGCTGGCGCCCACCGATGCGGCGCTGCAGGCCAGCTTGCGCGAAGTGGTCAAGGACATTCTCGACTCCCTCACGCCGCGCGAAGCCAAGGTGCTGCGCATGCGTTTTGGCATCGAGATGGCCAACGACCACACGCTGGAAGAAGTTGGCAAGCAGTTCGACGTGACCCGCGAGCGCATCCGCCAGATCGAGGCCAAGGCCCTGCGCAAGCTCAAGCACCCGACCCGCTCGGACAAGCTGCGCAGCTTCCTCGACTCGCTCTGATGGCCCCTGCCCCATGAAAAAGCCCGGCGTGTCCGGGCTTTTTCATGGGGATCCCGCCGCGGCCAGCCCCTCTTTTCGCCCAGGCTTGTGGCGTGCGAAATTCGGTCATTCCACGCTAGACTCGCGGCTATGTCGAATTTGCGCAAACCCGTCGTCCGCACCGTCGTATTTGCCGACGTTGTCGGTAGTACTGGACTTTACAAATCACTGGGTGATGCCGTTGCGGCGAGGCTCATGACCAGCGTGACCGATGCCATGTCGACCGCCGTGAGCCAATTCCACGGCCAGGTCGTCAAGACCCTGGGTGACGGCGTCCTCGCCGTGTTCGACAACAACGCCGAGGCGGTGCACGCCTGCAGCGAGGTGCAGCGAACCCTGGCCAACTGGGGCCATACCGGCAAGACTCCGATCGCCGTTCCGCTGAAAATCGGCCTGTCGCGCGGCCCGGTGGTCCTGACGCCCGGCGACTGTTTCGGCGATGCCGTGAATGCCGCCGCACGCCTGTCCGACTCGGCTGGCGGTGGACAAATTCTGGTGAGCGATGCCGTGATGGAAGGCCTGCCGCTGGAACTGCTGGCGCGGCTTCGCAGCCTGGGCGCCATCTTCCTGCGAGGTTACGACGTGCCTGTGCCGGTGCACCAGATCGAATGGGACGCCAGCTGGCAGAACAGCCAGACATTGCCGCACCAGCCCACCGTCCTGTCTGCCGTCACCCAGCGGCTCAATCTGTGCTGGCTCGACACCGCCCAGGACTTCAGCCCCGAACAAAGCCCCATCCACATCGGCCGCACGCAAGCGGCGGAGTTTGCCGTCAACGACATTCGCGTCTCCCGTCAGCATGCGCGCATCGAGTGGCGCGGCAGCTATTTCATGCTCACCGACCTATCCAGCAACGGCACCTGGGTGCGTTACAGCGGCCAGGACAACGTGCTCGCCCTGCGCCGCAACGAATGCGTGCTGCACGGGCAAGGTGAAATCTGCCTGGGCGCCAAGCCGACCGATCCGACGGCGCCCACCGTGCTGTTCCAGCTTCACGACTCCTGATTTCGACGCTTCGCCTTCCATGCAGCAACCCGTCGCAGACCGCCAGTACACCCATGGCGCGGAACCCGGCATGGCCGCGCTCCTGCTGAATCTGGGTACGCCCGACGCCCCCACAGCCCCTGCCCTGCGCCGTTACCTGCGCGAATTCCTCAGCGACCCGCGCGTCGTCGAAATTCCGCGCGCCCTCTGGCTCCCGCTGCTGAACGGCATCATCCTGCCGCTGCGCGCACCCAAGTCAGCGGCCAAATACGCCAGCATCTGGCAGGCTGACGGCTCGCCGCGGGCCAGCGGCACCGCAGCACTGGCACGGGGCATGCAAGCCAGCCTGGCCGCGAAGGGGCACCAGGTCATCGTCCGTCATGCCATGCGCTACGGCAACCCGGCCACGGCGGCAGTGCTCGACGAACTGCACGCGCAAGGCGTCACGCGCCTGCTGCTCGTGCCGCTGTATCCGCAATACAGCGCCGCCACCACCGCCTCGTCGCTCGATGCCGTCATGGCCTGGCTGCGTCGTGCCCGTCGCCAGCCGGAACTCCGCACCCTGCGCAACTATGCCGATGATTCCAGCTACATCACAGCCCTGGCAAGAAAAATTCAGCGCCATTGGGCCGAACATGGTCAAGCCGAACAATTGATCATGAGTTTTCACGGCATGCCACAGCGCACCCTCAAGCTCGGCGACCCCTACCACTGCGAATGCCACAAGACCAGCCGCCTCTTGGGCCAGGCCCTGGGGCTGGATGCAAGCCAGTACAAGGTCACGTTCCAGTCGCGCTTCGGCAAGCAGGCCTGGCTGCAACCGTATACCGAGCCCACGCTGCGCGCACTCGCAAAAGCCGGAACCCAACGCGTGGATGTGGTCTGCCCGGGGTTTGCCGTCGACTGCCTGGAAACACTCGAAGAAATTGCCATGGAGGGCAAGCAGGCTTTCCTCTCCAGCGGTGGTGGCGAATACCACTACATCCCCTGCCTGAACGCCGATCCAGACTGGGTTGAAGCCTTCTCCGGTTTGATCGAAACCCATCTGCAGGGCTGGCCTACCCGCCAAACCGTTGACGCGGCACAGCGCAACGCCAGCCGCGACCGCGCCAAAGCCATGGGTGCGGACAACGTCTGAGCAAGGCCGCGCACGCAAGGTTTGCGCGGTACGTGACAGCGCCTGGGCAGGCTCCACGCCAGTCCGGGCAGCCCTTGCCTAGAATGCATCCTTTCTTTTTGAACGATTGCGCGCAGATTGCCGAAGATTGCCTGGCGTCTCGACATCCGCCAAGCCCCGTGCCGTCCCCCATGTTCCGCCGCCCGCCCGACTGGGCACTCGATGCTCTGGTGCTGCTCATGGCCGCGCTGTGCCTGTTCTGGGGGTTGGGCGGGCCGCCGATACGCGACAACAACG
>NZ_JBTRXV010000023.1:0-49138 GCF_054608695.1 Thiomonas sp. | reverse complement strand
CCGGCACGGCACGTTCGGCCAGCAGCATCGCGCACGGTGCCACCTCGGCGTATCGCGCTGGTGCGGCCGCCTCCGGTGCCGGCGGCGTGCGGTCGGTCGGGGCCGGTGTCGCCAACGTCGCGCGCCGTGGCGTGCAGGCCGCGGGTCAACGTGTGGCCGCTGGCGCTCGCGCGGTCAAGGATCGTACGGCCTCGGCGGTCGGTGCCGCGCCCACGGCGACCACAGCGACCACAGGCCGTGGCGGGGCAGAGGCCCCATCACCCCCATCCGGCGCGTCATCCGACGCCTCCGTGCAAGCGCCCGACTGGGCGCAACGCCTGCAGCGCAGGCAGCGCCTCGCCCAGGGTGCCTCGACCGCCGCCCACGTGCTGCGCTCGGCCGATTACGGCGGGGGCGGCGCCGGTCCCAGCCTGCGCGATTCCTCCAACGAGTAAGGGAGACGAGCGATGCGCTTCAAACGACCCTGGGTGCGCTACAGCGACACGCCGCCGCCCGCCACCCCATACCAAGCCGCCGCGCAGGTGTGGGACGAGCGCCTGGGCAGCGCGCGCGTGCAGGCCGGGAACTGGCGGCTGATGGCGTTCGGATGCCTGCTGCTGGCCGTCTTGATGGCGGCGGGCCTGGTATGGCGAGCCGGGCAATCCCTGGTCACGCCCTATGTGGTGGAGGTCGATCACCTCGGCCAGGTGCGTGCCGTCGGTGCAGCGGCCACGCCGTACAAGCCGAGCGATGCGCAGATCGCCTACCACCTGGCGCGCTTCATCACCGACGTGCGCTCGCTGTCGATCGATCCGGTCGTGGTGCGGCAGAACTGGCTCGAAGCCTATGGCTACACCACCGACCGGGGCGCCGCGACCCTGAACGACGATGCGCGTGCCCACGATCCGTTCGCCCACGTCGGCCAGGATTCCGTGTCGGTCGAGGTGACCAGCGTCGTGCGCGTGAGCGCCGCCTCGTTCCAGGTGCGCTGGATCGAACACCACTACGCGAACGGCACGCCCACCGGCACCGAGCACTGGACGGCGGTGCTTTCGCTCGTCGTGCAGCCGCCGCACACCGCCGCGCAACTGCGCCGCAACCCGCTGGGCATCTACATCAACGGCCTGTCCTGGAGCCGGGACTTCGACGCCTCCGAAGGAGCGAAGACACCATGAAGCCATCCATCCCATTCCTCGCGCTGCTGTCGCTGGCGGCGCTCGCCGGCTGCGCCACGTCCGGCAAACCGCCACCGGCCATCTCGCTGGATCAACCGGTCGAGGCGGAACCGCTGCCGGCGCTGCCCGAACCGGTCGAGGTGGTCGTGGTCCCGAAGCCCCTGCCGCTGCCCGGCCAGTTGAAGCCGCTGCCCGATGCGTCCGATACGAAACCGGCGCCGAAGCCGGCCAGCGTGCGGACGCGGGTCGAGCAGGCCAACGCCGAGGCACGCATGGCGCCGACGCGCGAAGGCTACGTCAATGCGATCCAGGTCTGGCCGTATTCGGACGGGGCCTTATACGAGGTCTATACCCGTCCGGGACGCGTGACAGTAATCGCGCTGCAGCAAGGGGAGCAACTGGTGACGGTCGCCGCCGGCGACACGGTGCGCTGGATCGTCGGCGATACCACGAGCGGCAGCGGCGCGGACCGCCGCGTCAACGTGATGGTGAAGCCCACGCGGGTGGGCCTGAAGACCAACCTCGTCGTCACCACCAACCGCCGCACCTATCTGCTCGAACTCACGTCCACCGACAAGACCTGGATGGCGTCGGTGTCGTGGGATTACCCAAGGGACCAGTTGCTGGCGCTGCAGGCCCAGGCGCAGGCGGCCGACGCGGCGGCGCCGGTCGCCACCGGCCTGGCGCTGGACACGCTGCGGTTCCGCTATGCGATCACCGGCGACCATCCGCCGTGGCAGCCGGTGCGGGCGTTCGATGACGGCAGGCACGTCTACATCCAGTTCCCGGCGGGCATCGCGCAAGGCGAATTGCCGCCGCTCTTCGTGGTCGGGCCGAACGGCCAAGGCGAGCTGGTGAACTACCGCTTCCATGCGCCCTACGACATCGTCGACCGGTTGTTCGGGGCGGCCGAGCTGCGGCTGGGCGGCAAGAAGGCGGCGGTGGTGCGCATCGAGCGCACCGATGGCGTTGCGGCAGGAGCCGGTCATGGGCGCGACTGAGCGCGAACCCCTGGCGGCGCCCAAGGTCGATCCCGACAGCGTGGCATTGCGTGCGTCGCCGCGTCCCGTGATGCGCTTGAACCGCCGCACGCTGGCGATGACGGCGGGTGTGCTGGCACTCGCCATTGCCGGCGCGTCGATGTGGGCGCTGCAGTCGCAGACCCGCCGGCATGGCGCCGACCAGCGCGAGCTGTACAACGTCGATCGCGTGGCCAAGACCGACGATCTGGACCGGCTGCCGGCCGATTACGCGAAGCTCGTGCCCAAGCCGACGCCTGCAGCCGCACCGGCGGCCAGCGTGCCGGCACTGGGACCGCCGATGCCGGGCGACTGGGGCGCGGCCGGGCGCCATGCGGCATCCGATCCCGGCCCATCCACGGGGACGATCGATCGTCAGCGCGATGCCGACGCCGCAGCGCGGTCGTCGGTGTTCTTCCGTACCGGCAGGGACGGCGCATTCGGCGACACCACGACGGGCACGGTCGCCCAGGCATCGCCGCCGCCGGCCGTGCAAGACGCTCGGGCAGGCCCGTTCGATCCGGCGGGTGCCGAGCCGTCGTCGACGGCGGCGTCGCCCAACGATCCGACCGCGATCCAGAATCGCCAGGACCAGAAGGAAGCCTTCCTCGCGAAGGCGGGCGATACCGCCACACGCAACCGTGGCGGCCTGCGGGCGCCGGCGTCGCCCTACATGGTGATGGCCGGCACCATCATCCCGGCGGCGCTGGTGACCGGCATCAATTCCGATCTGCCGGGTCAGGTGATCGCCGAGGTCACGCAGCCGGTCTACGACACGGCGACCGGCCGGTATCTGCTGATCCCGCAGGGCTCGCGCCTGATCGGGCGCTACGACAGCCAGGTGGCGTTCGGGCAGCGCCGCGTGCTGCTGGTCTGGACGCGGCTGATCCTGCCGGACACGTCCTCGATCGCGCTCGACAAGCTGCCCGGCATCGATCCGGCCGGCTATGCCGGATTGGACGATGGCGTTGACTGGCACTGGAGCCGCATCCTGGCCGGCGCCGCGCTGTCCACGCTGCTGGGCGTCAGCTCGGAACTGGCCGTCTCGAACCAGGGCGGCGCCAACGGCAACGTCGTGATCGCCCTGCGCGACAGCGCGCAGAACACAACCAACCAGGTCGGGCAGGAAATCACGCGGCGCAACCTGAGCATCCAGCCGACGCTGACCGTTCGGCCGGGTTTTGCGATGGAGGTCATGGTGAACAAGGATCTGGTGCTGCGGCCGTACCGGCCGCTGTTCTTCCAGCGAGGAACATCACCGTGAGCGCGTCTGCCCACAAGCTGCGGCTCGGGCCGCTGCCCAGGACCGAGAGCGTGAAGCTCACCTTCGCCTGCACCGCGGCGCTCAAGGCTGAGCTGGAGCGCTACGCGGCGATGCACGCGCAGGCCTATGGCGAAGCGGTCGACGCCGTCGCGCTGATCCCGCACATGCTGGAGGCGTTCATGGCGCGGGATCGGGGATTTAGGCGGAGGCAGGGCGGCGATAGATCGCTTCGCGAGGCCCCTGAGAATGCAGTTCCAAAGTGAACAAGGTGCCACCCAGTGGCTGCGCCGGATCGAGCCGGGCAAGCCCAACCAGAACGCCTACATCGAATCGTTCAACGGCCGACTGCGCGGCGAGTGCCTGAACGAACACTGATTTACCAGTCTGGCCCACGCCCGTGCCGTCATCGAGGCGTGGCGGAGGAAATACACCGAGGAGCGATCGACGAGAAGTCTCGGCGGGCTGACGCCCGCCACCCAAGCGGCTACGATGACACCCGGACTCTAAAGCCAACCGCTACTCAAGGCTGGGGGCGTTGACGTCAAGCCAACTCTCCGTCGTCAAAAGTGAGGCGCACTTCCAAGAGCAGGGCTCGGATATCGAGAGCCCAAGCGGCGTTTGCAGGGGAAGATACCAATGACAGACCCAACAATCATTTGCCCGAATTGCAAGACGGAAATTCGGTTGACTGAATCGCTCGCGGCTCCGCTGATTGCCGCGACGCGTCAACAGTACGAGCAGCAACTTCTGCAAAAGGATGAAGAGGTTTCCAAACGCGAACAGAGCATTCGCGAGAAGGAAAAACAGATCGCAGAGGCAAAGCGCACTCTTGACGATCAGGTCGCCGATCAAGTTGCGGCGCAGTTGAAGACTGAACGCGCACGCGTCATGACCGAAGAAGCCAAAAAGGCGAAGCTCGCCAGCGCGGCAGAGCTTGACGCTAAGGCGCGTGAGCTGGTGGAACTGCAGGAGGTACTGAAGGCGCGTGACGAAAAATTGGCCGAAGCGCAGAAGGCGCAGGCCGATCTGATCAAAAAGCAGCGGGAGCTGGACGATGCCAAGCGCGAGTTGGAACTCACGGTCGAAAAGCGGGTACAGGACGGCCTAAGTGAAGTTCGCGCCGCGGCGAAGCGCGAAGCCGAAGATGGTTTGAAGCTCAATGTGATGGAGAAAGACCAGACCATCGCGTCGATGCAGCAGAAGATCGAAGAGCTCAAGCAGAAGGCCGAGCAGGGTTCCCAGCAGTTGCAAGGCGAAGTGCAGGAGATGGATCTTGAAAATCTGCTGCGCGTGAAGTTTCCATTGGACTCCATCGAGCCCGTCGCGAAAGGCGAGTTTGGCGGCGATGTACTGCAGAGGGTGATCAGCCAGACTGGCCAGCAAAGCGGGGCCATCCTCTGGGAGTCGAAGCGCACCAAAAACTGGAGCGACGGCTGGCTGACCAAGCTGCGTGATGATCAACGAACCGCCAAGGCTGAAATATCGATTCTCGTGAGCCAGGTTCTTCCGAAGGGCGTCGAAACCTTTGACGTGATTGATGGTGTCTGGGTGACCAGTCCACGGGCGGCGCTGGCAGTGGCCACCGTAATGCGCCATTCGCTGCTGCAGGTGAGTATGGCCCGGCAGGTCAGCGAAGGACAGCAGACCAAGACAGAGATGGTGTACCAATACCTGACCGGCCCACGGTTTCGGCATCGCGTGGAAGCGATCGTGGAGGCCTTCTCGTCCATGAAGGAAGACTTGGACAAGGAACGCAAAGTCATCATGAAGCAATGGGCCAAACGCGACGAGCAAATCGAGCGTGTCATGGGCGCCACTGTCGGCATGTATGGTGACCTGCAGGGCATAGCGGGGAAGACACTGCAGGAGATTGAAGGCTTGAGCTTGGTAGCGTTGCCGGGGCCGAGCGAAGAAAATTAAGGAAGCTTAAACCGTGACCACAAACCCAAGCGCAAGCACTGCTCCAGTTGCCTCACCCGCCGCTGCCGCTGTACCAACGTCATCGGTAATCCCGTTGCCCGCGCTCCACGACGCGGCGCAGCAAGCAAGAAATCTGCGGCAGGTGCTTCAAGATGACAAGCAGCGTATTGGCTGTTTCCTTGGCGCAGGCTGCCCTCTTGGAATCTACGATGCTGCCGGTAACAGCAGCATTGTGCTGATCCCGGCCGTGGTGGAACTGACGAAGCGTGTCGCCGCCGGGCTATTGGCAAGCGACAATGCTCCGGGGTCCACATCGAAATTCAAGGCAAATTGGGATGGGTTGTGTGTCGAATGCAAACCTGCGGATGACAAAGATCCAACCGTTGAAGACGTGCTGACAGAGCTGCGCACTCTGGCGAACCGCCGCGGAAGTGCGGAAATCTTGGGGATGACGAAGAAGGACTTGAGCGACCTCGATGACAAAGTCTGTGCGCTGATCGCAACTGAGATGCGTAAGCTGCTACCCGAGTACCGCAGTTCATACAACCGTTTCGCATCGTGGATTGGTGGCATTCACCGTGAGTTTCCTGCGGAAATATTTACGCCCAACTACGACCTGCTTTTTGAACAAGCGCTTGAACGGCACCCGCTACCGCACTTCGATGGTTTTGTTGGTTCGCGCGAGCCATGGTTCGACTTGGCGTCGATCGAGCACGACGCCATTCCGGCTAGGTGGACGAGGCTGTGGAAGCTCCACGGCTCTATAAATTGGGAGAAGAGCGAAGAGACCGTGAACGGGACAAAGATCACGCGCGTTGTTCGCGTCACGCGTGAGGCTGCGGAGGGCAAGGTGATGATCTTTCCATCGCACCTCAAGTACGACCAAAGCCGCCGCATGCCATACCTCGCAATGCTCGACCGGCTCAGAGCTTTTTTCCACGGGGAGGATGCTCCCAGGCTGGTTGTGTGCGGTTATTCCTTTCTCGACGATCATCTCAATGAGGTTTTGCTTGACGGATTGCGGGGCAATCGCAAAGCTCAATGCTTCGCGCTGATGTATTCGGGTCTTGAACAACATCCGAGGGTTGTGGACTACGCGATAAGACAGAGCAATCTCACGGTTCTTGCTCGGGACGGGGCTGTCGTAGGAACTCGCGCGGGGCGGTATCGGTCCGGAACCATTGGCGGCGACGAGCATACGCCGTGGCTGATTGAGGAAGCTGTAGCCGGGTGCGATCCCAAAGAGCTGCAACCGCGCTGCCGTCTCGGAGATTTTCACTACTTCGGCCTTTTCCTTGAACAACTTTACGGCGGAAGCAATCATGATGCACAGCCCACCGTCTAATCCCGACCCTGCACGGCTTGGTACCGTCGAGGATGTCAACGGATCGAGCGTTAGTGTGAAGCTCGCGGAGAGCACACCGGGCGGACTTCTATTCGTTAACGGCGAGGCATATCGTGTCGGACAAGTCGGAGGATTTGTCCGCATCCCATCTGGATATGTAGACCTCTACGGTGTCATCTCACAGGTCGGCGCCGGTGCCGCCCCTGGGCCGCCGGAGCTTGCTCCTCAGTTCGGCAATAGATGGCTCAGGGTCGAACTCGTCGGCCAAGGACGGCGAGGGACGAAGTTCGAACGCGGCATTTCGCAGTACCCCTCCATCGGCGATTCAGTCCATGTCGTGACCGAATCGGACTTGAGAACCGTATACGCCCCTGGTGACGAGGATGGGTATGTAGCTGTCGGGCGTGTTGCCAGCGCCGAGTCGATCCGCGCATATCTAGATCTGAATCGTTTGGTCAGCCGCCACTCGGCGGTAGTCGGAAGCACCGGGGCTGGCAAATCCAATGCAGTTGCCAACCTGCTTGGTGCCGTATCTGACCGAACGCGCTTCAAGTCGGCGCGCGTCGTATTGTTTGATCTCCACGGCGAGTACGCGAAGGCGTTTGGCGGTCTCGCCAAAGTGTTTAGGGTCGGGGCAGATGCCAAGGCCGGAGAGCGGGAACTTCATGTCCCATTTTGGGCGCTTACGGCAGAGGAGCTCATTTCGCTGGCCATGGGCCCTGCGTCCGGGACGCCCCTGACGTTGCTGCAGGAGAGGCTGTTGTCCAGCAAAAGGGCTTCCAAGGCGGGCGGTGTCCCCCATGGCTTATCTGATCTCGCCGTCACGGTCGATACACCATTGCCGTTCTCGGTGTATCAGCTCTGGCATGATTTGTACTCACTGCATTGCTCGACCCACAGCGTCAGCAAGAATCAAAACCAGACTGAGGCGACGCGAACATATATCCAGGAAGGCTTGCCTGCGGCAAATGCGGTTGGCGATTCCGACAAGCTTGATCGTCCTCGGTTTCGCCCGCTCAAGGACGTAAAGGACGATCCTGACAAGGTGTATGCAGGACTCTATGGCGACTTGCCTCGCGCGCATCTCGATGTTTTGGAGAGCAAGCTCCGTGATCCCCGCATGCAATTTCTCTTTCGCCCCGGTGAGTGGGCGGTTGCGAAAGATGGCACCACAAAATCCGATCTTGATGCACTGCTCGCTGCGTGGATAGGAGCGGACGCCCCCATTTCCGTTTTCGATTTGTCGGGAATTCCCACTGCCGTCGTCGACGACCTCGTTGGAGCTGTTCTGCGAATTCTGTATGACGCGGTTTTTTGGGGGAGATTGAAGCAAGAAGGTGGTCGAGAGAGACCGCTACTTGTCGTTCTGGAAGAAGCACACGTGTATCTTGGCGCTCAGTCAAAGAGCCGTGCGGCGACTGCGGCACGGCGCATCGCGAAAGAGGGCCGGAAATATGGTGTCGGGCTGATGCTAGTCAGTCAGCGCCCCTCGGAAGTCGACACGACCATCCTTTCGCAGTGCGGCACGGTCGTCGCCCTGCGCCTAACCAATGACTTGGATCGCGCCCAAGTGACCTCGTGTGCATCGGACAACCTCAAAGGTTTGTTCTCAATGCTCCCGATTCTTCGCACCGGCGAAGCGCTGATCGTGGGTGAGGCGGTTAACATGCCGATACGTGCAATCATTGACCGTCCCCCAGAAGGCCAGCGGCCTGATAGCGACGATCCCGTGGTCGTTGTACCAAGGGGAGTTGACGGGAAGCGCTTAAGGAGCGGCGGTTGGACTGAGCCGGTACAGGATGAAGACTACAAGCCCCTGGTCGAGGCTTGGCGTAAGCAAGATCCAAATGCTGGTCATACAACACCACCAGCGGGGCCAGAAGTCTAATTTACAACCGACGGAGACGCACCATGGAACGCACGCCAGTTACCTCAACTGACATCCGCGCAATCGGCTATGACGCGGATAGTCAGACCCTTGAAATTGAGTTCAACAGTGGATCTGTGTACGACTACGCAGGCGTATCTCAGGGTGAATATGACGGGTTCATGGGTGCCAACTCTAAGGGAAAGTATTTCCATGCCAACATCAAAAATCGGTACTCGTTTGTGAAGCTTTGATCCTGCGACGGATTGAAGCCGATTCAGCGGCGCAGCATGTCCAGAATATCGGGAATGCCTGCTGCCACCTCGCAGGAGTAGCGTTTGTCGAGGGCAATGTTCTTCGCGGTAAGCATCGCCTTCAGCGGACGCTCGGTCAGGAACATGTCGCAGTAGGCCAGCGCCGCCGCCGCATGGTGAAAGTCATAAAAGTCGTTGGCTTCCAGTTGCCGCCCCTTGTTCCACCGCACGGCAGCATGTAAGCAGGTGTTGATATGCAAAGTCCGCAAGGCATCCTTGACCTCTTCCTTCTTGAACGCTGAGTTCAAGAAGGCCTTCCATTCGCGCACGTAAGCCGCCCATTCGTCGCCTTCGCGGGGCAGCGGTTTTCTGATCGCCAGTTCAGCAATTTCGCGGACGATGTCGGCGGCCTCGTCCGCAAAGAGGTCGATGACACCGCGGATCTCGATGGAGTACGTCTGCTGATAGCTGCGCAGTTCGTCCGCATGCTGCGCATTGCCGGTGTTGAGCTGAGCCGCGAGAGACTGGAAGCGGCTCCCGTCCGGAGGCATGTTGTCGCCGATCGTGGCGACCATCTCAGCCAGTGGAATAATAGTCCACATGTGATCGAAAAACGCCTTCTGTAGCGCCAGTTCGATCGCAATATCGAAGCCTGTCTGCGCCGGATGCGCCCAGCCCAGGACATAACTCAGCTTCGACCACACCAGGTGCTGAGGCCGCGGCAGATTCCGCTGCCCGCCGCTGGCGTAGATGAAGTTCTGCAACTCCATGATGACGCGTGCATCGAACGGAATCAGGGCAACTCCAAGACTCAGCTCATCGATAAGCTGCGCGGTCGCCTGCCGTGTGTTCACATCCCTCTGCTTGACCTGATTCGCCCCGAACCTCAGCCTGTCGTCGCGTGATTTGCGACGGCGCTGGAAGACGATGACGCCCTCTCCACCGCCGAGGGCACACGCCATGTCGATCAATCTCGTGCAGTTCCAGCAGGGCCTGTCGATGATGGAGTTCATGCAGCTGTACGGCACCGAAGCCAAGGCCTACCGCGCCTTGTACCGGGCACGCTGGCCGCACGGCTTCCGCTGCCCGGCTTCCGCTGCCCGGCTTGCGATGACCGCCGGCGCTCGCGCTTTCGCCGCGGCCGGCAGGTGTACTACCAGTGCCGCGCATGTCGGCATCAGACGACCCTGCTCAGCGGGACGATCTTCGAGGCGACCAAGCTGCCGTTGCGCACCTGGCTGCTGGCCATCCACCTGCTGACCTCGACCAAGACCAACATGGCGGCGCTCGAGCTGATGCGGCATCTGGGCGTCAATTACAAAGCGGCTTGGCGCATCAAGCACAAGGTCATGCAGGCGATGGCCGTGCGCGAAGCACCGCGCCAGCTCTCGGGATTTGTGCAGATCGATGACGCCTACCTGGGCGGGGAGCGCAACGGCGGCAAGCCGGGGCGCGGCTCGGAGAACAAGCAGGCGTTCCTGATCGCGGTGGAGACCGACGCGACGCTTGAGCACCCGTTGCATGCGGTGATCGAGCCGGTGCGCAGCTTCGGCGACGACAGCACCAAGGACTGGTGCGCGCGCCATCTGGCGCCCGACGCCGAGGTCTTCAGCGATGGCTTGTTCTGCTTCCGTCGCTTCGCCGATGCCGGGCACGCGCATACAGTGCTGGAGACCGAGGGAGGGCGTGCCGCCTGTGAGGTGAAGGGCGCACGCTGGGTCAACGTGCTGCTGGGCAACGTCAAGCGTGCGATCAGCGGCAGCTACCACGCGATCCGGCAGGGCAAGTACGCGCGGCGCTATTTGGCCGAGGCGGCCTATCGTTTCAACCGTCGGTTTCGCCTGCGCGAGATGCTGCCGCGACTGGCGCGCGCGATGATGCTGTGCAAGCCTCATCCCGAGCCGACCTTGCGCTTGGCGAGCAACTTTCATGGCTGAGGAATAGCCCTAATCAGGCTGCTTGAACAGTTCAGCGAACGTGCTCTCGCTGATGGGGCAGAAGGCCTTGCCGACGGCGACGTTGGCGCGCAGCAGCGCCAGCAGTTCTAGTTTGTCTTCAGTCGCACGCACTCCGGTCGCGGCATCGCGCAGGATGATCCAAAACTTGGTGTCCAGATAGATGGCCTGCCGCGGTTCGAGTGCCTGGGCAAGGACAATCTGGCATCGGCGCACATGCTCGTCCAACGACACATCGGGAGAAGATCGATGGCGATCGATCGAGGAGCGCATGGAGGTCTCGCTTGCGGCTGGGCTCACGTATGCTCCCTCGTGCTTGGATACTTGGCCTTCAGCATGCCTCCTTCCAGCCATTCGCATAGGCTTTCAACCTGTGCAATTGCGGCTTCCTGGAGGAAGCACAGAACGTCCATGCGTAGGCTCTCCTAGGCCAGGCGCTTCGCAAGCGCGTCGACCTGCTCGGCGTGCTTCTTGGCGTTGATCTTCTGCAGTTGCCCGAGGTTGTGCAGCTTCCAGCGGATGCCGGGCAACTGATCGATGTGGGCGAATCCCAGCAGCGGCCATTCGGGCTGGTTGGCAACCAACGACAGCAAGAAGCGGCGTTCATTGGCGTCCAGCCCGGCTTGGAGTTCATGCACCATGCGTTCGCGCGTGGCCAGCAGTTCGGGCAATTCCACAGGGTCCGTGGTCATGCCTTTGAAGTTGCGTTCGTACTCTTGGTCAATGTTGCGCAGGATCGGGAAGAGGACTTCATGCACGGGCCGGTTGTGGCTGACCAGGTAGACGACGAACGCGCGCCGGATGCCCGGAGTGATTCCCTCATGCGCAAACAGTTGCATCACGTCGAATAGGTCGCGCGGATGCTGCCGATCCATAGCCGCGACCAGTTTGCCGCCGTACAAGTCCTCCAGTGAGACGACCGGAATCTCCAGGTCGGCCAGTAGCACGTCGCGCGCTCTGGGGGTCAGCGCAGCCGTGCGGACCGGATGGACGGTGCCACGCATCACGAAATTAACTTCGATCTTGACCTCGATGCCGCCGTGGCGTACCAGCAGCTTGGTCTCGCCGGCGTCTGCCGCGGCGAGCGAATGGGTCTGGAATCCCCGTTTGTTCAAGCGGTCGGCGGACTGACGGATGGCCTCGTTGATGCGTGCCAAGGCTTGATTGCGCGGCAGGCTGTGATCGGGAAAAACTAGGTCGAGATCGACCGACAGCCGCGGCATGTCGCGAATGAACAGATTGATCGCTGTGCCGCCTTTGAGTGCGAACGTGCCATCCACAAAGACGATTGGCGCTACCTGCGTCAGCAGGCGCGCAGTGTCGAGATAGACCTGATTCATGGCTTGAGCACCAGCAATCCATCTGAGGATCGGGACACCCAGGGACGGCCGCTGCCTGTGGGCAGCGTGGCCGGGTCAAGCTTGCTCATCCAAGGCAACGAGAGCTCTTTGCCCAACTGCAGACACAGCCGCACGGTCTTGACACTAGTGAAACGTTGCAGCAACTCGCACAGCACATCAGCACGCAGGCTGTAAGTTCCCTCCGTGAGTTCGCGTGCTTCTTGCAGCGACTGGCGAACGCCGACTTCACTCAGCACTTCCAGCAGAGCGCGCTCCGGAGCAGCGACCTGGGGGGCGCCGTTGCGCTTCTCGAATGGACCCGTGTGAAGTAGGGCGCCGCGCGGTTCTTCGAACAGGCGTTTGCGGTGATACTCGGCCGGAAACAGTTCGGTGAACCAGCCGGGCAGGCGCGCCGCCGCCCAGCCATACAGATGCAGGACGGGTTGCTGCGACAGATAATGGCGCACGCTGTACCAGTCGAGCGCCGACTTGCCACCGACATGCAGCCCCTCGATCTGGCGCTCCAGTAGAACGAGGCTCGGATGTAGCGCCAGCGTTTCGTTGGGCCGGTAGTACACCCCTCGCGCCAGCCGGGACAGCCAGCCGGCGCGCACGTAGTAGACGGCGAGGTCAGCGGAGATGCCGAGGGCGGCCAAGTCTTCTGACGTCAGTGGGGTTCCTGGCGCCAGCTTGGTGTAGAGGGAATTTAGCTTGCTTCGATTAGTCGTAGCCATACTACGATTGATACCATCTTTTCATGAGATTGCCAAGTTCTATTTGGTTCTCAGAGTCGTAGTATGGCTACGATAATTTAAAATATTCAAAATAGCCGGGTGCTGGGCCCACGCTGCCTTCCGAGCTTTTTTGGGGCGCTATTACGGCGACACGGCTGCCTCGTTCGCCCTGGCTTCGACTTCGGCGCAAGCCTGCATCAGTTGATCGAAGGGGAGTGCGTCGCCCACCATCACCTCGTCGGCCAGCATCGCTTCATAGTCGGCGGCGAGGGCTTCTCGCGCCTCACCCTCAGGGACGATTCTCAAATGCCCCTGGGTCGCCGACGCATAGTCGATGACCGCGCCACCGACATCCTTCTCAATGAAGAAGAAGGATTTGTGCTGCGCCACGGCAGCGGCGACAGCGCGATCCGTGATAACGCCGGCGAAATGCTGGCTGCGCGCGATGGCGGCCAAGTCATGCCAGTGCCGCGCATACCGTTCACCGCGGATGCGGCCTTGGGCACAGTACACGTGCGCTGCTGTGGCCTTTTCCCAGAAGGTTCGCGCCACACTCATGACCAGGGGCGAAGCCGTGGGAAATGACACGTCGGGCAGATGCCCGTCCATGTCGCAAACCACGGGCAGCACCTGATGTGGCTCGCCGGTGGCGCGCCCGCCGAACTCCAGCGCGACAACGGGCGGCACGTAGCCCGTGCCTTGCGCGAGCGCCGGGTAATGGAGAAGCAGCTTGTCGTTATCCTTGCCGCCGATTTCGACCTTGGCGTCTAGTCGATCGTGCGCCAGCGAGGCCTCGATGACTGGTTGCACGCTCGCTGCGATCCACTCGGGCAGGCGATGGCGTACAGCCTTGGTCCATCTGTCGGCCTGACTGCGGCTGGCCGGCAGATCGCCGTCGCCGCTGATCAAGTCTGCGATCAGCTTGCGGATGTCGTAGGTCAGATCGACATCCTCGGAGAAGCGGTCGATGATCTTGTAGACCTTGGATAAGGATGTGCCGCCCTTGAAGGTCAAGTCGGCGGCCAGCGGCGACTCGAATAGGGCACGCAGTGTCCACACCACCCACACATCCTTTTCGAGCAGGTGAGTGGGGCGTCCAGTTTCCGCACGGACTTGTTCCAGCGCTTCGCGCTGGTCGTCTTGACTGAGTGCAAAGAAGTATTCAGCCACGCGCTGCTTCCCTGCCGATCGCCTGGGCCATCCAGGACGGCAGAGCCGCACGGGCGGAGGTGAGGGCGCTCCATTCAGTGCGGGGAAGGGTGCGGCGCAGCGTGGCCAGCGACTCGCCGGCATGCGTAGGTCCCATCCAGGCCAAGGCACGTACTGCGGCACCGGCGGGTCCTATGCCCAAGGCCAGCATCCAGCGGGGCACATGCTTCACCAACACTTCCGAGCGCCCCAGCTTCAGCTTCCGGGTTCGGCCGGAGGTCAGGTAGACCTCGCGGATGGGAACCTGTTGCGTCAATCCCAGGGCGTTGGCGGCGTTGGCGCCATGTGGCGCGACGGTCTCACCGCTTTGCTCCGCCATTGCCTTCACGACCTTCTCTGGCGCGGGTGCGCGCGTGCCGAACCGGCTGGAGACCGGAGCGACATAGGTGCCTCGCGTCACACGCAGCAGCTTGCCGGCCTTGACTAGCCGGGAGAACGCCTGATCGACCGCGACCCGGCTTCCCAGGTGGAGGAATACCTTGGGCGACAGCACGCCTCCCTCGGGCAGGGATCGGGCGTGCAGCAGGATCGATTCGGGCAGCGTGTTCACGGGACACCTCTACAGGTAAGAATTGTACATCAGTTTCTGACATCAGGGAAACGGCAAGTATCCCGCCGCGCCGTTCAGGCGGGGCGAAGCCACCACAGTGAGAAGGCCCGGCAATCTATCGCAAAGTTAAGGGGCGCCGCGCTTTTGCGGCGTCCCGCTTGAACGCAGGGTTGGACGAAGCCGCTACGCGGAGTAGTCCACCCCAGCGCTGACACGACTTATTCTGCACTGGTCACCCCCTTCAATTCCGATGGGGTGATTCTGCAACATTTCGTGAGGACACAGCAGCATGAAGACCACCAGCAACACGGCTGATTTCGATCAGCGCTACCAAACCCACCTCAAGCACCTCAAGCTCAAAGGCCTGCAGCCCAAGACCATCGATGCGTATGCCCGCGCCATCCGGCGCATGGGCGAGTACTTCGACCACAAAATAGACAACCTGTCGCCAGCGCAACTCACCGACTACTTCAGCGACTTGATTGGCTCGCATTCCTGGAGCGCGGTCAAACTTGATCTGTATGGTTTCAAGTTCTACACCCTGCATGTTCTGGGCAAGCCCTGGGCCATGCCCAACTTCATCAAGCCGCCCAAGGTCCAGCGCTTGCCTGACATCGTCACCGTGGAAGAAGCACAAGCGCTGTTTTGTGCCACCCGCACGCTGAGCTACCGCGTGTTCTATTTCACCGTCTATAGCATGGGCTTGCGCCTGAGTGAGGGTCTGGCCTTGAAGGTGGGCGACATTGATGCGACGCGCCGACGCGTTCACGTTCGCGACTCCAAAGGCAACCGGGATCGGCTGGTTCCTCTGCCTGCAACCACCCTGTCCGTACTGCGCCGCTTTTGGCAAACGCACCGCAACCCCGTGCTGCTGTTTCCCAACCGCCAGGGCGGCCTGCAAGGTGCCCATCTGGCGCGCACACCGCTGGACCGCGGTGGTGTGCAAAAAACCCTGCACCAGGTGGCCATCGATTGCGGGCTAAAAAAAAGATCACACCCCACAGCCTTCGCCACAGCTATGCAACTCACCTGATCGAAGCCGGAGTTGACCTGCTTGAAGTGCAGAAGATTCTGGGCCACCACAGCATTTTGACCACCGCGCGCTATACCCACCTCACCAGCCACACCAACGATCAGGCCAGTGTTCGCATCGAGGCTTTGATGGCACGCTTCAGCCTCGACTGGCGAGGTGTCCAATGATCTCCCTTGCATCCATCATCGAGCGCTTCGAGGCCGACTATCTGGCGCAGTACCCCCAGTGTGCCCTGCGCAATCAGCGCCAGGCCCTGGTTGCCATGAAGCGCTGCCGCTCAACCCTGGCGCCGCGCATGCTGGCGCAGTGCGGCGACTGCGGCGAGCAGCGCACGGTGCCGCATTCTTGTGGCCATCGAAACTGTCCGCACTGCCAGCACCATGAGAGCCAACGCTGGATCGAGCGGCAAACGCAGCGACTGGTGCCGGGCAGTTACTTCCTCATCACCTTCACCTTGCCCGCCGAACTGCGGCCCCTGGCATGGCAGCATCAACGCATCTTCTACGGCGCGTTGATGGACTGCGCCTGGGCCACGCTGCACATGTTCAGCCAGAACCACAAGCAGTTGCAAGGCAGCCCCGGCGCGGTGGCGGTGCTGCACACGCATTCGCGCCAACTGGCGTTTCATCCGCATGTGCACCTGGCCATGCCCGCGGCGGTGCTGGATGCCGACAAGGGCTTGTGGCGCACCCTGCGCCGCAGCACCAAGGGCGATGGCTATCTGTTCAACCACAAGGCGCTGGCCACGGTGTTTCGCGCCAAGTTCATCGCAGCACTGCTTGAGGCCGGTTTGCCGCTACCGAGCGCTCTGCCACAGAAGTGGGTGGTGGATTGCAAGGCCGTGGGCAACGGTGAAAAAGCCTTGGTCTATCTGGGTCGCTACCTGTACCGGGGCGTGATTCAAGAGCGTGAGATCCTGCGGTGCGAGAACGGCTGCGTCACCTACCGCTGGCGCGACAGCAAGACAGGCAAGCTGGTGCAGCGCACCGTCAGCGGGGCCACCTTCTTGTGGCTGGTGCTGCAGCACGTGCTGCCCAAAGGCTTTCGGCGCTCGCGCAACTACGGTTTTTTGCATCCCAACAGCAAACGCCTGATCGCGCTGCTGCGCCTGCTGGTGTTCAAACAGTCCAACGCCCCAAGCGCGCCGCCCACTCAAACACCGCGCCCGCAATTGCTGTGCCGCTGCTGCGGCGCTGCGATGGTCATCGTGCGGCGGCGAATTTTGCCGTCCTTCACCGAGCCGCCGTGTGCACCACGGGAGCAAGACCTGAGCAGATAAGTCGCGCCACATTTGGCTAGCGCATCAGCGCCCGACGGGTGCTGTGGGTAGGCTCGCTCCAATGCGGTGAAACGCCAGCAGAGTGAATCAAAAAATGTGCCTCAGGGCACCGGGTGGTTGCTATTGACTGCCTGCATCATCGGACCGTTCGGTCTTTGATCAGCGCAAAGTCCGGCGCATCCGGAAAAACCAAAAAAGCTATTTGCAGTGCCGTCGAACCGGGCTCGTCCAACAACCGGTTTAGATCGCGGCTGCGCTTCGCTTGCGCGATCTAACCTTGTTCGTTATGCATTAAACCTCACAAACGTACCCACTTTTGGTACAGACGAAGTGTGCTTAACCCATCGCCCCTCTGCACTCAACAATTCGTAGCTACTAAATAAAAATTGAAGCACTTTTGATTCAAATGGGTTTTCCATTTGATCAAACAAATTGATATGAAGGTGGGGTGCGGTTGAGTTACCAGAGTTACCCACCATGCCTATCACTTCCCCCTGCCGCACATGCTGGCCTTCTTTGACTAAAATCGACTGATTCCTGAGGTGGGCGAGAAAGACGATATAGCCTTCCTTCGCTTGTATCATCACATGATTCCCGGCATTTGGCCTGATATCCAACCTGCCGTTTTCTTCTTTGGGCCGAAATTTGTAAGTCGCGTTGTACCATATCTGAATTGCTTTCCAGATATTGGTGTACTCGTGATCTTGCCATCCGTTTCCAACACGAATAACTTCTCCATCAATCGGTGCGTAAACTGGTTTGTTCCAGGAATAGAACTTATTTGACGATATTTGATTTACATAGAAACGCCACTTGGCCGCGTTATGAGACGACTTTCTTTTGTTATCCATCTGTACAAAGTCAAATGCATACGGATGGTGACCGGGAGGCCTTAAAAACTTCCATTCTCCTTCAAGTGGAGGATGAATTGAGATATCTCCCGTAGATGTCATAATCATTTACCGAAATGCATAACATTTGCGTTCAGCAGCGGCCCGTTTGCGGGACGTCCGCTGGAATGAAGGGGTGGGCGTCATCGCTACCGTCAGCGGTTCGACGTGTGCTGCAGTATCGCGGGGACGACCACGCCCCAGATTTCCCGAGGCGGCATCTCGTGGCCCATCCCCTCCAGCGGGAGTAACTGGGCGCCGGGGCTTTCCTTGGAAAGCGCCACTGCATGGCCATAGGGGAAGAGCGGATCGGGGGTGCCGTGCATTACAAGAGTCGGAGCGACGATCGCATCAAGGTGTGGCCGCAAAGGGGCGCCTCCGCCCCCGAGGATCCAGTGGTCCATCATGCTCGACTCGATGTTGAGGGTGCGATCGAAGACGCGGGCTGCGATTTCGCGCAGGCTTGCTTCGTCGAAGTGTAGAGCTCGATTACGGAACTGCACGAGAGTATCGCGAAGCTGCATCGACTCACAGTGCTGGGCCGCCCAAAAGTCTCGAAGTGAGGACAAGACCTGCGATCTTGGGTATCCTTGATGTTGATTGATGATGGTGTCGCCAGAGTCGCTTCCCCGCAAATCGCTCCATCTCCCGCGCCAGCAAAAGGTCCGCGGTTCTGACGGTAAAAGCGACGGTAAAGCCCCATGTCGATCGAAGCCAAATCCTTTAACCATGCGGGTTTGGAGATCTTGTTGATGATGGAGTGGGAACAAGCCATGCGCGCAGGATTCGGTTTGATCGGTTTGTTGCTGGCGCTGCTCATCGTCGCCTGGCTGGCCAAGACCGAGTTGGCACCACGGCCAGTCCCGCCGCAAGCAGGCAGCGCAACGGCATCCGCCCCGCAGGATCCGAGCATCAACACCCCGGTGCAAGGCGCGGCGGCGCTGGACCAGTTCAAGCAAAAGCTGAACCAGGCCTTGCAGACCAAGCCGGTGAACGCGCCTTCGTCGCCTTGAGCGCGCTGACATGACCACGGCGATGACCGAAGCCGGCGCGGCCGACATCGCGTTCATGCGCCTGGCGCTCGATCAGGCGCAGAACGCCTGGCTGCTGGGCGAGGTGCCGGTGGGCGCGGTGATCGTGCACGAGGGCAGGGTGATCGCCACGGGCTACAACCGGCCCATCGGCGACAGCGACCCCACGGCCCACGCGGAAATCATCGCCCTGCGCCAGGCCGCCAGCCTGCTCGGCAATTACCGCCTGCCGGGCTGCACCCTCTACGTCACGCTGGAGCCCTGCGCGATGTGCGCGATGGCGCTGATGCACGCGCGACTGGACCGTGTCGTGTTCGGCGCGCGCGACCCGAAAACGGGCGCCGCCGGCAGCGTGCTGAACTTGTTCGATGAACCGCGCCTGAACCACCATTGCGTTTTGCACGCCGATGTCGAGGCCGAGTCCTGCGCGCGCCTGCTGCAAGATTTTTTCCGTGAGCGCAGGAGCCAGTTGCGGCAAGCGCGCGAAGCCGTTGCCGTCGAGCTGGCCACGCCGGCCGGAGCCGGCGGCGGCGTGGTCAACGAGGATGCCGAGAACCGCGTGCACGCCACGGGGATCGACGTGCAGCACCTCGACGAAACCGGTGATCCAGCCGCGAGCCCTCCGCAGACTTAGCCTATTGCTATTTGCATGGCCTCTTTGCGGCGCCCGTCACCGCGGTCTTGGCGTAGCGCCGTTCCAGAGCCGTCAGGCCTGTTTCATCAACCACCTCACGTCCCTAGGCGATCTCCGACATGACTGCAACACCCGCCCCCAATCAAACCCCTGCACGCGGCCTGCTGCGCCTGATCTCCCCTTCTGGCGCGGTGCCCGAGCCGCAGCGCATCGAGCGCGCGGAGCAGCATTTGCAGGCACTCGGCTTTCGCGTGCAGCGTGACGCGCAGGCTTTGAGCCGCGTGCAGCGCTTTGCCGGCACCGATGCGCAACGCCTGCAGGCCATCCACCGTGCCGCGCGCAGCAAGGCGCAAGTGGTGCTGGCCACACGCGGCGGCTATGGCCTCGGCCGCATCCTGCACAAGCTGGACTACCCTTTGCTGGCCGAGGCCATGACCCAGCGCCGGCAATGCTGGGTGGGCCATAGCGATTTCACCGCGCTGCAACTGGCGGTGCTGGCGCAGACTGGCGCAGTCACCTACAGCGGACCGATGGCGGCTTACGACTTCGGCAGCGAGAAACTCGATGACATCACCGTGGACAGCTTTCTCGATGCGCTCGACGGCAGCCAGGAAGCCGTCGGTTTCACCTGCGACGACGCTCCGCGCGGGCTGGACGCCGCAGGCGTGTTGTGGGGCGGGAACTTGAGCCTGGTGGCCAGCCTGGTGGGTACGCCTTACCTACCCAAACAGCGCGGCGTGCTGTTTCTGGAAGACATTGCCGAGCAGCCCTACAGCGTGGAGCGCATGTTCACCCAGCTCTTGCATGCCGGTGTGTTGCAGCGGCAAAAAGCCGTGGTGCTGGGCGCGTTCACCGAGTACAAGCTCACCGCGCACGATGCCGGCTTCGACCTTGCCGCCGCCGTCGCCTGGCTGCGCGCCCAGCTTAAAACCGATGGGGTCCCGGTTATCACCGGCCTGCCGTTTGGCCATGTGCGCACCAAACTGACCTTGCCGCATGGCGCCAAGTGCCGGCTGGTGCGCGATGGGGGCGAAGCCTATCTCGTGTTTGCGCACGGACATGGTTGAGGCGTGGAGGGTTCTGGCGCCCATTTCAGATCCAGCGTGACCTGTTCGGTGATCTCCGGGCGCACGCTTGCGGCAGCGAACCACTGCAGCAATTGCCGCACATTGCTGGCATGTTGCTTCGGGTCGCGCTGCACCGCCTCGCCCCAGTACACGCCGAGAATCTGGCGCTCTTTCAGCAGCGCGAGGTTGAGAGCAATGCGGGGAATGTCACCCGCCGCGAAACCCACCACCAGGTAGCGGCCGCGCCAGGCGGTGGCGCGCAGCGCGGCTTCGGCGTAGGCGCCCGCCCACCGGGTCGAGCACCACGTCGGCGCCTTTGCCGTCGGTCAGCGCCAGCAGGCGTTGGCGCAGGTCTTCGCTGGCGTAGTCCAGCAACACATCGGCACCATGCTCCTGCGCAAGCTGCAGCTTGGCCTTGCTGGATGCCGCGGCGATCACCCGCGCGCCCATGGCCTTGGCGATGTCCACCGCAGCCAGGCCCACACCGCCACCAGCCCCGAGCACAGCCAGGGTCTCGCCGGGCTGCAACTGCGCCACGTCTTTCAGCGCGTGGATGGATGTGCCATAGGTCAGCATGAACGCCGCGCCTTGTTCGAAGCTCATGCCCGCAGGCAGCGGCATCACGCGGCGCGCATCCACCGCCGCGCAGCGCTCGGCCAGGCCGCCGTGGCCGGCGAAGGCGATGACGGCGTCGCCCGGCTTGTAGGCCGTCACGCCAGCGCCCGCTTGCAGGATGGTCCCGGCAAACTCGGCGCCGGGCGAAAAGGGCAGGGCCGGCTTGGTCTGGTAGAGGCCCTGGACGATGAGCGCATCGGGAAAGTTCAGCGCGCAGGCGCGCACCGCGATGACCACCTCGCCGGCTGCTGCCGTGGGATCAGGCGCGTCTTCCAGGCGCAGGGTGACGACCGGGCCATAGGCCGTGCACAGCAGGGCTTTCATCGGGACACCTCGGCTGCGGCGGGTGGAGTGGGTGAAGCTGGCGGCGTGGGCGGCGTGGGATTGCGGCCCTGCACCATGTCCTGGCAGCGCAGTTCCACCGCCTGCAGAATTTTGCGGTGCGGCGCGATGTAGAACTGCCCTTGCTCCACGGCAGAGAACGTGATGCGGGCGATGTCGTCGGGCGTGAGCTTGCCGGACTGCACCGCCTGGGCCATGCGCACCGCGTAGGCGGCCGATTGTGGCGACAGTTCGGGCTCGGCGCCGAAACGCGGCTGCCGGTGGCGCGCGCTCTGGTTGATGCCGGTGGGCACCCAGGCCGGGCACAGCACCGAAACGCCGACCTGCGATTTCTGCTCGGCAAGCTCCGCATACAAGGTTTCCGACAGTGTGACCACGCCATGCTTGCTCACGTTGTAGGCCGCCATGCCGGGGCTGGACACCAGGCCCGCGGCGGAGGCGGTGTTCACCACATGGCTGGGCTCGCCTTGCTGCTGCATGCGCGGCACGAAATGGCGAATGCCGTGGACCACGCTCATCAGGTTGACGCCCAGCACCCAGTCCCAGTCGGCGGTGCTGTGCTCGGTGGTGAGTCGGCTGCAGCCCACGCCGGCGTTGTTGAACAGCAGATGCACGGCGCCGAAACGGGCGAAGCTGGCATCGGCCAGGGCGGCCACATCGGCTTCGCGGCTGACGTCGGCGGCGCGCAACAGCAAGCGCTCCGGCGGCAGGCCGAGGCTGGCGGCGGCGTGTTGCAAGCGGTCGGCGTCGAGATCGGTCAACACCAGCTTCATGCCGCACCCGGCCGCCTGCCGCGCCAGGGCCAGGCCGATGCCACCGGCGGCACCGGTGATGACCGCAGTCTTGTCTTGAAAGTTCTGCACGGTGAATCCGTTAGAGAGTGTCAGGAAGGGCGTGCCGTTCAGGCTGGATCGAACACAATGACGCCGCGGGCATTGCGTCCGGCCTGCAGGTCGGCGAAGGCTTGCGCGGCTTGGTCCAGCCGATAGCGCTGGGTGATGAGTTCATCGAGCTTCAGGCGTCCGGCGCGGTACAGCGCAATGAGCCGGGGAAAGTCTTGTCGCGGCCGTGCCGAGCCGTAATAGCTGCCGGTGAGGGTTTTTTCCTCGAAGGTGAGGCTGGCGGTGCGCACGCTGGTGGTATCCGACTGGGCGGCCACGCCCACCACCACGGCCGTGCCGCCTTTGCGCAGGCTGCCATAGGCCTGCGCGGCGAGCGTGCCGAGACCGACGCATTCAAACGCATAGTCCACGCCGCCATCGCTCAGCCGTTTGATGGCCTTGACCACGTTGGGTTCGACGCTGGCATCCACGGTGTGGGTGGCGCCGAACAGGCGCGCGAATTCGAGCTTGTGGGCCATGGTGTCCACCGCGATGATGCTGGCGGCCCCGGCGATGGCGCAGCCCTGGATGGCGCTCAGGCCGACGCCGCCGCAGCCGAACACGGCCACGCTCGATCCGGCCTGCACGCGGGCGGTGTTGAACGCCGCGCCCACGCCGGTCATCACGCCGCAGGCAATCAGGCAGGCCGGCTCCAGCGGCATGGCGGCATCGATCTTCACCACGCTGTCGACGTGCAGCGTGGCGTATTCGGCCATCACGCCGCACCCGGAAAACACCGACAGCGGCTGGCCGGCAGCGTCGAACGTGCGCACCGTGCCGTCCGGCAGGGTGGTGAGCGCCCGGGCGGCCTGGTCGCACAGTTGCGGCCTGCCGGTCTGGCAATAGCGGCAATGCCCGCACATGCTGACGAAGGAGCTCACCACGGCATCGCCAACGGCGAGTTCAGTCGCGCCTTCGCCGACCTCGACCACGATTCCGGCGCCTTCATGCCCCAGCACCAGGGGCGGCGCCATGGGAATGGTGCCGTTGGTGGCCGAGAGATCGCTGTGGCACACGCCGCAGGCGGCGAGGCGGATGCTGACTTCGTTGCGGCGCGGTGGCTCGACGCGAATGGTCTCGACTTCAAAAGCGCGTTCCGGGCCACGGCAAACCACGGCGCGGGCTTGGCGTGCAGGCATGGGTGTTCTCCTGAAAGGGTCAGGCGGCGAGCAGGCCGCGGGCGACATGCTGCAACTGGGTGTCGCTGTCGCCCAGCCAGAGTTCGATGGTGGTCAGGCGCTTGAACCAGTGACTCACCTGCATCTCGTCGGTCATGCCCATGCCGCCATGCAATTGCACCGCCTGCTGCGAGACGAAGCGACAGGCCTGGCCGACGCGCGACTTGGCGGCGGCGAGCATGCGGGCGCGGTGCATGGCATCGTCGTGGGCGCAAACCTCGGCGGCGAGCAAAGCCATGGAGCGCGCCTGCTCCACCTCCATCCACATGTCCACGGCGCGGTGCTGCAGCACTTGAAAGCGGCCGATGGGCTGGCCGAATTGCTGGCGGGTGTTGAGATAGGCCACGGTGGCATCCAGAGTGGCCTGCAAAAGACCGACGCCCTCGGCGCACAGCGCCGCCAGCCACAAGGCGCGCAAGTCTTCGCCCATCGCCATGCCCCGGCCGGCCGGGTCGATGCGGGCGTCGGCTGCAAGCTGCACGCCATCCAGCTTCACGTCGGCGGCGCGCTGGGCGTCGAGCAGGGCATAGGGGCGCAGGCTGACGCCGCGGCTGCTTGTGGGCACGGCGAACCAGGCGACGGCCGCGTCGTCGGCGCGTGCCGACACCAGCAAGACCTCGGCGAATTGCGCTTGCAGCACCAGGGTCTTGGCACCGTCGAGCCGCCAGCCTTCGGCATGCCGCGTGGCCGTGGTGCGGGGCCGTTCGGCGTCGAAGCCGTCGCCCGGCTCGAACACCGCCGGGGTGGCGATAGCCTGGCCTGCGGCCATGCGCGGCAGCCAGGTTTGCGCGGCTGCGCTGCCCTCGCTGGCGGCGAGCAGTCGCGTGGCCAGCAGACTGCTTGTCAGCACCGGCTCCAGCGGCAGCGCGGGGGCCAGGGTCTGCAAGGCATGCAGGCCGTCCTGCAGGCTTGCGTTCAGGCCGCCGTGGGCTTCGGGCACGAGCAGGGCGGTGATGCCGAGTTCGGCCAGGGTGGCCCAGGCTTGCGGGCTGAAGCCTTTGCCGGCGGCCAGGGCGCGGCGTTGCTCGAAGCCGTAGTCGCGCTGGATGAAGCGGCGCAGCGCGTCGGCCAGTTGGCCTTGTTCATCGGTGGGTTGCCACTGCATGCGGTTTCCTTCACAAACCTAAAGCACGGGTCAGGATGTTTTTCTGGATTTCGTTGCTGCCGCCGAAGATGGAGAGCTTGCGCCAGTTGGCGTATTGCGCGGCGAGCAGTTCGTCACACTGGTTTTCAGTCGTCGGCGCATCCGCGCCTTCGGCGGCAAGTCCGAAGGGCAGAGCGCGCTGGCCCGCGGCGTGCATCAGCAGTTCGGACAGGCGCTGCTGCAGCTCGCTGCCCAGCACCTTGAGCATGGAGCTTTCCGGCCCTGGCGGCCCATCGCGTTGCAGCATGCGCAGTTGCGTCGCTTCCAGCGCCAGCAGGTCGATCTCGACCTGGGCGACGCGCACCGCAAACAGCGCATCCCCGCGCAGGCGTCGGCCGTTGGCGTCGGCCCGGGCGACGATGTCCTTCAGGCGTGCCAGCTCCCGCTTGGCGATGCCCACGCCGGCAATATTGCTGCGCTCGTGACCGAGCAGGTATTTGGCGATGGTCCAGCCCTGGTTCTCTTCGCCGACGCGGTTGGCCACGGGCACGCGCACGGCGTCGAACCAGACTTCGTTGACCTCGTGTTCTCCGTCCAGGGTGATGATGGGGCGCACCGTGACGCCGGGCGAGCGCATGTCGACGAGCAGGAAGGAAATGCCTTGCTGCTGTTTGGCCGTGGCGTCGGTGCGCACCAGGCAAAAAATCCAGTCGGCATATTGGCCCAGCGTGGTCCAGGTTTTCTGGCCGGTGACGATGTAGTCGTCGCCGTCGCGCAGCGCACGGGTCTTGAGCGAGGCCAGGTCCGAGCCGGAACCCGGCTCGGAATAGCCCTGGCACCACCACACCGCACCGCTGGCAATGTCGGGCAGCAGGGTCTGGCGCTGGGCTTCGCTGCCGAAACGCAGCAGCACCGGGGCCAGCATCTTCAGGCCGAAGGGCAGTTGCCGCGGCGCGCCGGCGAGGGCGCATTCCTCGTCGAACAGGGCCTGCTGGACAGCGCTCCAGCCGGTGCCGCCGCATTGTTCCGGCCAATTCGGCGCGGCCCAGCCATGGGCATGCAGGATGCGTTGCCAGCGCCCGAAATCGTCCTTCTCCAGACGCGAGCCGCACAACACCTTGCGGCGAATATCGCCTGGCAGCGCCGTGTCTAAAAAGGCGCGCACTTCGGTGCGGAAAGCGGCGTGCTCAGGAGTCAGGTCGATATCCATGTGCGATCCATGTGCGCCATGCATGCTGGGTGGGGGAAAACTGACAAAAATCGATTGACCGTAAAACCGCATTGCGGAATTTCGTTCCGTGAAATATGGTGGCGATTGTTCGGCGTGCCGGGTGGGCTGTCAAGCCTCGCCAGGCGCCACCTTCGCAGCAAGCATCGAGACTTCGCCCCGACCATGAAAACGTCCATTCCCAAGCCGTCACAGCCCATGCCGACTGGCAAGCTCAGCCCGGGCGCGAAGGACGACCGCCAATTCGTCACTGCGCTGGCACGTGGCCTGGAGGTGTTGTCCAGCTTTCGCTCGCGCGACAAGGCCTTGGGCAATCTGGAGATTGCCCAGCGCTGCAAGCTGCCCAAGTCCACCGTCTCGCGCCTGACCTACACCCTCACGCGCCTGGGCTACCTCGCGCAAGACGAGGACAGCGGCAAGTACCGCCTGGGCACGGCCACTTTGTCGCTGGGCAGCACGGTGCTGGCGCGCATGGATGTGCGCCAGGTGGCGAGGCCCTTGATGCAGGAACTGGCCGATGCGTCCAAGGCCATGGTGTCGCTGGGCACACGCGACCGCCTGTCGCTGATCTATGTGGAGAACTGCCGCAGCGCCTCGGCGCTGACCCTGAGTTTGGACGTGGGCTCGCGCATCCCCATTGCCACCACGGCGATGGGCCGCGCCTACCTCGCCGTGGTGGGCGAGCGCGAACGCGCCGCGGTTTACGACGACTTGGCCGCACTCGACGGCCTGGCCTGGCCGGCGCTCAAGCGCGGCATCGACAAGGCGCTGGACGACTACCGCAGTCTGGGCGTGGCTTGCTCCTTCGGCGACTGGCAGCCTGACGTGAACGCCATCGCCGTGGGCTTCGACCCCGGCGGTGGCATGCCGCTGATGGCCATCAACTGCGGCGGCCCGGCGTTCCAGTTGTCCCCCGCCTTCCTGCTCGACGAGGTCAGGCCGAAACTGATGGCGATGGTGCAGCAACTGGAACGGCTGATCATGCGCTGAACAGCGTTCGCTGCCAACCGTCGCGGATGTTTCGAGCCAGGCTCCAGGCCACCGCGCCACCCCAGTCGTGCGCGACCAGCACGCATTGCGCATAGCCGAAGTGCTGCACCAGGCCGAGCAAGTCGTCCATCAACGGTTGCACCCGGTAGGCGGCGACACCCTGTGGCTTGTCCGAGAGGTTGTAGCCGCGCAGGTCTGGCGCCAGAGCGAAATGATCGCGGCCGAAGGCCACGAGTTGCGCCTGCCACGCCGCCCAGCATTCGGGGAAGCCATGGACGAGCAGCATCAAGGGCTTGCCCTGCTCCCCCGCGCTTGCGGCGTGCAGGCGGATGCCGCTGGGCAGGGTCATGTCATGGTGTTGCAGCATGTTGGGTTCCCGTTCAAGGCGAAGGCACGCGCACCAGCCGGCCGTCCACCAGGCGCGCAACCACGTCATCCGCATGCGGCTGGGCCGCGTACTCCACTTCGGCGTCGAGGTGGCGCGACGTCATCAGCCGTCCGACGCGCGAATCGCGCAGGCTGCGCAGCGCGTCGCTGCCTTGGTGCAGGGCTGCGGCGGCCAGCGCCGCGTCCGAAAAACTGCGCGCGCCCGGCGCCTGCTGCAGGCAGGACACGAGCAGGCCGGCGCCGTAGAAATCTTCCAGATTGAACTGCCCGCTTGAGCCGGCGCAGACCACCAGCACAGTGCTGTGCGCATGCTCGCGCAGCACATGCTCGATGGTGGCCCGGGCGTTGCGCAGGCTTGCGGCGTAGACCCGGGCGGCAGCTTGAGCCTTGTGCAGCGCGACCGTGCCATTCGTGGTGCTGTAGATCAGTGTGCGTTCGCGCAAGTCGTGGCGCAGGAGCGCAAGCGGCGTGGGGTGGGCAAAGCCGGGCAGGGTTTCGGCGTCGAGTTCGCCGCTGAGGATGGTGCTTGACGGTTCCAGCCCTGCGGCGATGCTGCGCGCATGCGCGGCGTCCAGCGCCGGAATGACGGCCCTGGCGCCGGCCTGCAGCGCGGCCAGCGCCGAGGTGGTGGCGAACAGGACGTCGAGCACGATGGCCACGCGGCCATCCAGGCGCTGGGTGTCGAGTTCCTCCTTGGTCAGGAGGACGTGAATTTTTTGCATGATTCTGACCTGACGCAGCGGCGTCGGTTGGCGCCTTTACAAGTGAACGTCGGCAGGCTAGCATCGATCGTATTCAAAACAAAGTTCTGCATTGCGGAATCAAGCGCCCGCAATCGCACCGGGCTCGTTCATATTCCAGGAGACAGCATGGGCAGCGTCATTGCATCGCGCTTCGGGGACGTCGCCGTCCTCACTCTCGACAACCCCCCGGTCAACGGCTTTGGCAGGCAGCAGCGACGCCTGCTGGTGGAGGCCATCGACGCTGCAGCCGCCGACCCTGCGGTGCGCGGCATCGTCGTCACCGGGGCCGGGGCGATGTTTTCCGGCGGCGCCGACATTCGTGAATTCGGCAAGCCCGAGGCGATGGCTTCGCCGCATTTGCTCGATATCATTGCCGTGGCCGAAGCCTGCGCCAAACCGGTGGTCGCGGCCATCAACGGCACCTGCATGGGCGGCGGGCTGGAATTCGCGCTCGGCTGCCATGGCCGCGTGGCCCTGGCGTCTGCCTTGGTTGCGCTGCCGGAGGTCAAGCTCGGGCTGCTGCCGGGTGCTGGCGGCACCCAGCGCCTCCCCCGCGCCGTGGGGCTGGAAAACGCCATGAACATGATTGTTTCCGGCGAACCGGTGCCGGCCAAGATGCTGGCGAAAACCGCGCTGTTCGATGCCGTGGTCGAGCAGGACGTGGTGGCGGCGGCCGCCGAAGTCGCGCGCAAGCTGGCGGCCTCGCCGCAGCCCACGCCCAAGGTGCGCGAGCGCGCGGTTGACCACGCCGACGCCGAAGCCTTCATCCAGTTCACCCGCACCATGGTGCAGGCGCAATTCCCGCGCGAGCCGGCACGCCTGCAATGCGTGGAGGCGGTGGCCGGCGCGCTCAAGCCCTTCAGCGAAGGTTTGCTGCAGGAGCGCGGCCTGTTCGCCATGCTGATGGCCACGCCCGAATCGCAGGCGCTGCGCCATGCCTTTTTCGCCGAACGTGCAGCCTCCAAGATTCCCGACGTGCCCGCCGACACGCCAACGCGCACCATTGCCAAGGTTGGCGTGATTGGCGCTGGCACCATGGGTGGCGGCATCAGCATGAATTTTTTGAATGTCGGCATTCCCGTCACCCTGCTTGAAACCAGGCAGGAGGCGCTGGACCGTGGCGTGGCCACCATTCACAAGAACTACGACAACTCGGCCAAGAAGGGCAAGCTCAAGCCCGAACAGGTGGACAAACGCATGGGCCTGCTGCATCCCACGCTGGACTTCGCGCAACTGGCCGATTGCGACCTCGTCATCGAAGCCGTGTTCGAGGCCATGGAGGTCAAGCGCGATGTGTTCCAGCGCCTGGATGCCGTGGCCCGGCCGGGGGCCATTCTTGCTTCCAACACCTCGACCCTGAATCTGGACGCCATCGCCGGTTTCACCAAGCGCCCGCAAGACGTCATCGGCATGCATTTTTTCAGCCCCGCCAACGTCATGAAGCTGCTGGAAGTGGTGCGCGGCAAGGCCACCGCCAAGGACGTGCTCGCCACGGTGATGAAGGTGGCCAAGACCATCCGCAAGACGGCGGTGGTGTCCGGCGTGTGCGACGGCTTCATCGGCAACCGCATGATCGAGCATTACGGCCGCATGGCCAACTTCCTCGTGGAGGAGGGCGCGAGCCCGCAGCAGGTGGACCGTGCGCTCGAAACCTGGGGCATGGCGATGGGGCCTTACCGCATGGGCGATCTGGCAGGCAACGACATCGGCTGGGCGATTCGCAAACGGCGCTATGTCGAGAAGCCGACGGTGAGGTATTCCGCTCTGGCTGACCGCCTGTGCGAGCGTGGCCGTTTTGGCCAGAAGACGGGGGCGGGCTGGTATCGCTACGAGCCGGGCAAACGCGATGCGCTGCCAGACCCCGAAGTGGACGCGCTGATTCTCGGCTACCGCAAGGAGATTGGCGTCACGCCGCGCCAGTTCAGCGACGCCGAGATCGTCGAGCGTTGCATCTACGCCTTGGTGAACGAAGGCGCGCGGCTGCTCTCCGAAGGCATCGCGCAACGTGCCTCGGACATCGACTTGGTGTATCTGGCCGGCTACGGTTTCCCGGCCTGGCGCGGCGGGCCGATGGGCTACGCCGACAGCGTCGGCCTCGCCATGGTGGTGCGGCGCATGCGCCAGTTCGCGGCGCAGCCCGGGGGCGATGCCGAGTTCTGGCAACCCGCGCCGCTGCTGGCCGAACTGGCGGCGCAGGGCAAGACCTTCAACGACGCTTGACCACTCAAACTCCGCCTCCGAACCCTGATCGTCCGTGCCCGGATTACCGGCCATCGGCTCGCGCGCAGGCACGCATCGGCGCACCACCACATCACACGCATCACACCCTACCCATTGGAGTTTCCCATGCTAGAGGCCGTCATCGTCTCCACCGCGCGCACGGCGCTTGCCAAATCCTGGCGCGGCGCGCTCAACCTCACCCACGGCGCCACGCTCGGCGGCCATGTGGTGCAAGCCGCGGTGCAGCGCGCGGGCATCGACCCTGCCGAGGTGGAAGACTGCATCTTCGGCTGCGCCTACCCCGAGGGCGCCGCCGGCGGCAATATCGCGCGGCAGATTGCGCTGCGCGCCGGACTGCCGGTGACGGCAGCGGGTGCCACGGTCAACCGCTTCTGCGCATCGGGCCTGCAGGCCATCGCCATCGCCGCGCAGCGCGTCATCGTCGACCAGGTTCCGGTGATGATCGCCGGTGGCGTCGAGTCCATTTCCTGTGTGCAGAACGACCGCGCCAACAAGCACATGCTGCGCGAAGCGTGGCTGTTGCAGCACAAGCCCGAGATTTACTGGACCATGCTGCAAACCGCCGAAACCGTGGCCAAGCGCTACGGCATCTCGCGCCAACTGCAGGATGAATACGGCGCGCGCAGCCAGCAGCGTGCAGCAGCCGGACAGGCGGCAGGCAGGTTCACGGATGAGATCGTGCCCATCACCGTGCGCACCGGCGTGGCCGACAAGGCGACCGGCCAGATCCTCACGCGCGAGGTCACGCTCAGTGCCGACGAAGGCATTCGCGCCGACACCACTTATGAGGGCGTGGCCAAAATCCGCCCGGCCCTGCCCGGCGGGGTCATCGCCGCCGGCAATGCCAGCCAGTTTTCCGACGGTGCCTCGGCCTGCGTGGTGATGAACGCCAAGCTCGCCGAGCAGCGCGGGCTCAAGCCCCTGGGTGCCTTCCGCGGTTTTGCCGTGGCCGGCTGCGAGCCGGATGAAATGGGCATCTGCCCCGTGTTCGCCATTCCGCGCCTGCTGCAGCGCACGGGGCTGAAGATCGACGACATCGGCCTGTGGGAGCTGAACGAGGCATTCGCCGTGCAGGTCATTTACTGCCGTGACAAGCTCGGCATTCCCGACGATCGCCTGAACGTCAACGGCGGCGCCATTGCCGTCGGCCATCCCTATGGCGTGACCGGCGCGCGCCTGGTGGGCCATGCCTTGATCGAGGGCAAGCGCCGCGGCGTGAAGTATGTGGTGGTCACCATGTGCATCGGCGGCGGCCAGGGCGCGGCGGGCTTGTTCGAAGTGCTGTGATTGCCGCTTGCAAAGAGCCGTTGAGCCATGCGCCAAACCATCGAGTTCCTGTTGCGTGACTGGCTCGACGTTGAAGCCCTGAACGCAAGGCCTCGTTACGCCGAGCACAGCTTGGCCACCTTCACCCCGGTGCTCGACACCTGCGAACGCATTGCCCGCGACAAGTACGCGCCGTTCAATCGCCTGGTCGATCTCGAGGAGCCGCGCCAGGATGGCGACCGGGTCATCCTGCCGCAAGCCGCGCACGATGCCTGGCGGGCCTACGCCGAGTCCGGCATGCTGGCCGCGGCGCAGGACGAAGCCCTCGGCGGCATGCAGTTGCCCTACACCGTGGAGGCCGCAGCCAACGCATTTTTCGCCAGGGCCTCGGTCAGCATCGGCGCGGGCATGCTCACGGTGGGCAACGCCAACCTGCTGATGGCGCATGGCACCCCGGCGCAGCAGCGCGTGTTCGCGCAAACCGAGTTCAGCGGACGCTGGGCGGGGACGATGTGTTTGTCCGAACCGCAGGCCGGCACCAGCCTGTCGGACATCGCCACCCGCGCCTTGCCGGATGGCGACGATTTCGAGGCGGACGCACTCGGCCCCCGCTACCGCCTGTTCGGCAACAAGATGTGGATTTCGGCCGGCGAGCACGAACTCACCGAGAACATCGTGCATCTGGTGCTGGCCAAGATTCCGGGGGCGGACGGCAAGCTCATCCCCGGCCCGCGCGGCATTTCGCTGTTCATCGCGCCCAAGATGATGGTGGATGCCGATGGCCGACTCACAAGGAAGCGCAGGGTCGCCCCAAGTTTCCTTGACCCCCTCGTGGGGCGGGTCGGCGAGCCGGCCTTGGGGGCAGTTGAATACCTTCGCAACGACATCACCCTGGCCGGGCTCAACCACAAATGCGGTTGGCGCGGCACGCCCAACACCCTGCTCAGTTTCGGCGACGGCCGCCATCCGGTGCGCGGTATGGCAGGAGCCATCGGCTGGCGCGTCGGTGCGCCCGGCGATGGCCTGCGCTGCATGTTCCACATGATGAACGAGGCGCGCATCGGCGTCGGCCTGGCCGCTGCCATGCTTGCACGGTCGCCCGGTGCTCGACGGCGGCATGGTGGACAACGTGCCGGTTCACGCGCTGCCCCCCCGGAGCCGGCGACGGCATCACCCTGGTGCTGCTCACACGGCGCTATCCGCGACCCCTGCCGCAAACGGCACATCGCTTCTCTACATCCAGCCCTCGCACCGCGTGCCGGTGAGTGGCTGGGATTACACCAACCCACACGGCATTCGCGCCGCCTACGAACTTGGGCGGAACGATGCGCGGCAACTCCTCGTTCGCATGGGCGAACGCGGCCTGGCAACTTTCCTGGAGAACACACATGGCTGACCATAATTTGCAACTCGTCCTTGCCGAACGGCCCAGCGGCTGGGTGGAAGAGCATCACTTCCGGCTCGAACGTGGCCCCGTGCCCGAGCCGGGCGAGGGCGAAGTGCTGGTGCGCAACCACTGGCTGTCGCTCGACCCCTATATGCGCGGGCGCATGTCCGACGCCAAGTCCTACGCCGAACCGGTGGCACTGGGCGCGGTGATGGTGGGCGGCACGGCGGGCGAGGTCGTGGTCTCGCGCGATCCGCACTTCAAACCCGGCGACAAGGTGGTGGGCATGCTGGGCTGGCAGTTGTACGGCGTCGCTCCCGCGCGCGCTCTGCAAAAGGTGGATGTGACCCATGTGCCGCTGGCGGCCCACCTCGGCCCGGTGGGCATGCCCGGCGTCACGGCCTGGTATGGGCTGAACGCCATCTGCGAGCCCAAGACGGGCGAGACGGTGGTGGTGACCGCAGCCTCCGGCGCGGTGGGCAGTGTGGTCGGCCAACTCGCCAAGGCCAAGGGCTGCCGCGCCGTGGGCGTGGCGGGCGGCGCGGAGAAATGCCGCTATGTGGCGGAGGTACTGGGCCTCGACGCCTGCGTCGACTACAAGGCCGGCAACCTCAAGGCCGATTTGAAAGCGGCGCTGCCAAACGGGGCGGACTGCCTGTTCGAGAACGTCGGCGGCGAGATTTTCGACACCCTGCTGACGCGCACCAACGCCTTCGGCCGCATTGCGCTGTGCGGCATGATCGCCGACTACAACACCACCGATCCCTACTGCATGAAGAACGTTCGCACGGTGTTGATCAACCGCCTGAAACTGGAGGGCTTCATCGTCTCCGAGCATATGGACCAGTGGCCCGCGGCGCTGCGCGAACTCGGCGGCCTGGTGGCCAGCGGCAAACTGCAATGGCGCGAGTCGGTGGCACAGGGGCTGGAACAGGCGCCCGCGGCCTTCATCGGCATGCTCAAGGGCCAGAACTTCGGCAAGCAGTTGGTCAAGCTGAACTGAGCCAGGGACAAGCGATGCAAGCCGATACCCGCGAAGTGGCCCCCGCATTGGCGTTCGACGTGGCGGCCCTCGCCAACTATTTGCGTGGGCGCATGCCGGATGTGCAGGGGCCCTTGCAAGTGGCACAGTTCAAGGGCGGCCAGTCCAACCCCACGTATTTGCTGACTGCGGCCGGCGGGCGGCGTTTCGTCCTGCGGCGCAAGCCGCCGGGCAAGCTGCTGCCTTCGGCCCATGCGGTGGACCGCGAGTTTCGCGTCATGCAGGCTTTGGGCCAGAGTCAGGTTCCAGTGCCGCACATGCAGCTGTTGTGCATGGACGAGAGCGTGATCGGCACGCCGTTCTACCTCATGGACTTTGTCGAGGGCCGCATTCTCTGGGATCCGCTCCTGCCCGGCATGCAGCCCACCGAGCGCGCGGCGATTTTCGATGAGATGAACCGCGTGATCGCCGCCCTGCACCGGGTCGATGAGGCCGCGCTGGGGCTGGGCGACTACGGCAAGCCGGGGCAGTACATCGCCCGCCAGGTGGCACGGTGGACGCAGCAATACCGCGCCAGCGAAACCGAGCGCATCGAGGCGATGGACAAGCTCATCGACTGGCTTCCGGCGCACATCCCCCCGGGCGACGAAACCGCCATCGTGCATGGCGACTATCGCCTGGACAACGTCGTCTTCCACCCCACCGAGCCGCGCATCCTGGCGGTGCTCGACTGGGAACTGTCCACCCTCGGCCATCCGCTGGCGGACTTTGCCTATCACTGCATGGCCTGGCGCCTGGAGCCGGGGCAGTTTCGCGGTCTGGTCGGCGGCGATCTGGCCGCACTGGGCATACCCAGCGAGGCCGAATACGTCGCGCGTTACTGCGAGCGCACCCAGCGCGCGCCAGTCTCGCCGAGCGACTGGGAGTTCTACGCCGCCTTCAACATGTTCCGCCTTGCCGGCATTCTGCAAGGCGTGCTGGCGCGGGCGCTGCAAGGCAACGCGTCCAGCGCGCAGGCGCTCGAAGCCGGCCGCCGCGCCCGGCCTTTGGCCGAGGCTGCCTGGGCGCAAGTCGAGCGCGTGTTCGGTCATTGAGAGGCCATCGATCGGCCATTGAGCACGCAACCCAACCACCAAGGAATCCACATGGAATTCAGTCACAGCGACAAGGTCAGCGCCCTGCAAGAGCGCGTCGGCGCCTTCATGGGGGCGCATGTCTACCCGAACGAGACACGGTTTTTTGCCGAGGTCGAGGCCAACCGCAAGGCCGGCAATGCCTGGCAGCCCACCCGGGTGATCGAGGAACTCAAGGCCGAGGCGCGCAAGGCGGGCTTGTGGAATTTGTTCCTGCCCGAGTCCGCGCGTGGCGCGGGCTTGAGCAATCTGGAGTACGCGCCACTGTGCGAGATCATGGGCCGCTCGCCGATCGCTCCCGAAGCCTTCAACTGCTCGGCGCCCGACACCGGCAATATGGAAGTGCTGGAACGCTACGGCACAGCGGAGCAGAAAGCGCAGTGGCTGGAGCCGCTGTTGCGCGGCGAGATTCGCTCGGGCTTCGCCATGACCGAGCCAGGAGTGGCCTCGAGCGACGCCACCAACATCCAGGCCAGCATCCGCCGCGATGGTGATCATTACGTCATCAACGGCCGCAAGTGGTGGACCTCGGGCGCCAACGATCCGCGTTGCAAGGTGCTGATCTTCATGGGCAAGACCGACGCCGACAACCCGGATCGCCATCGCCAGCAGTCCATGATTCTGGTGCCGATGGACACCCCCGGCGTGCAGGTGCTGCGCCATCTGCCGGTGTTCGGCTATGACGACGCGCCGCATGGCCACGCCGAAATCCAGTTCACCGAGGTGCGCGTGCCGGTTGGCAACATGCTGCTGGGCGCGGGCAGGGGATTCGAGATTGCGCAAGGGCGCCTCGGGCCCGGCCGCATCCACCACTGCATGCGGCTCATCGGTCTGGCCGAACGGGCTTTGGAAACCATGTGCAAACGGGCGCTTGCGCGCACCGCGTTCGGCCGGCCGGTTGCCGACCAGGGCGTGACGCGCGAGCGCATCGCCAATGCCCGTCTGCTGATCGACCAGGCGCGCCTGCTGGTGTTCAAGGCCGCCGACATGATGGACCGCGCCGGCAACAAGGGGGCACGCAAGGAAATCGCCATGATCAAGGTCGTCGCCCCGAACATGGCCTGCCAGGTGATCGACTGGGCGATGCAAGTGCACGGCGGCGGCGGCGTCAGCGACGACTTCGGCCTGGCCTACGCCTACGCCAACGCCCGCACCCTGCGCTTTGCCGACGGCCCCGACGAGGTGCACCGCGACCAGATCGCGCGGCTGGAACTGGAGCGCTATCGCCCGCGGCATTGAAGGGTGGGCTTGGTCGCATCGGACCTCGCCAGGCCGACAAGTCCAAGAAAGGAGGCAAGCCATGAACACGCGCCATCTGAAATTCTGGCCCAAGGGGGTGCCGCATCACCTCACCATCCCGAACACCAACCTGTTTTTCAATGCCGAGGTCTCGGCGGCGCGCTACCCGGACAAGCCCTATCCGATCTTCTACGACAAGGCTTTGAGCTTCGGCGAGTTCAAGCGCCAAGCCGAGGCCATTGCCGGCTTCCTGCAGCAACGCTGCGGCGTGAAGACGGGTGACCGGGTGCTGCTGGACATGCAAAACAGCCCGCAATTCGTGCTCGCCGACTACGGCATCTTGCGAGCCGGTGCGGTCGCGGTGCCGATCAACCCGATGAACCTGACCCGGGAACTCGCCCACTATGTCGAAGACAGTGGCGCGACCGTGGCCTTCGTCGGCCAGGAACTGTTTGCGCAGATGCGGCCGCTGCTGGGGGAAGGCCTGAGCCACATCATCGTGACAGCCTACAGCGGCTACATCTCCAGCGAAGCGCGAATCACCGCACCCCCGTTCGCCGCGGCGTCACGCGAGAACCTCACCGAGCCTGGGGTGACTCTCTGGGTCGACATCCAGCAGCGACCGGCTTACCGGCGCGCCCTGGAGCGGCGGGTCCTACTCCTTTGCAGCTTGATCAAGGGGGCAGGCCGCCCGACCTGCGACCGGGTTCGCGGCAAACTCTGTCGGTCCTGAACCATGAACAAGACCGTCTGCCAATCGGCCACCAGCGCCGGTTTGACCTCACCTTCGATCTCGACCGTGACAGCGAGCCGCATTTGAAATCGGTTGGCGGCTTGCTGCTCCAGCGCGACGCGTGAAAAAACGCCCCGAATGCGAGAGCCGGTGCGCACCGGCGCCACAAAGCGCACCCGATCGATCCCCAGCGGTTTTGCCACAGCCTGCTCCATTCGCTTCATCCCCTCATCGATAAATGCCACTGTGGTCAATCCAATGTAATGTGCTCAATGTGATTGACGGGCATCCGGCAAGTTGCCGATGAATGCGCGCTTGGCATGCTCGAAATCTTGTCCAGGATGCTGCACTGACTGGAATGCAAATTCCACTTGTTGACGCTGTCTTGCACTGCCAGCAACCCAAACGCTCCGGTCGCCATGAATGATGGCGCAGCCACATTGTGAGAGCGCACCCTGGTGTGGGTTTGCGCCAAGCACAGCCAGCCTTGATCAGCACCTCCTGGCGATTCCACCTGCGCTCTTCACGTGCCTGAACCAGCCAGGTTTGGCACGATTTCGGACTCAACTTTTGCCGCAATTCGAACATGGTGCCCGCCGTGTCATGTCGATGAATTTGCATTCGTCGTTGCAAACAATAAGCAGCGATTTTTGGGCTATGTACCGAGCATACCCTAGAGGACAATAGCCTTCAAGTTGCATTTGTCCTGATTGCAGGACAAGTTAGTCATTTCAAGTTTTGCCCTGCAGAACATAATTCCACCTATTGACAGGGCCAGCGGCGATGGCTTCAATGCGTAACAATCGAAAAACATTACGTTTCGACATGTCTGAATGCGCCGAGACCCATGGATCAGATCGTTCAACTGTTGTTCAACGGGCTCACGCTCGGAGCCATCTACGGCCTCGTTGCACTCGGTCTCACGCTGGTCTACGGAGTTCTGCACATTCCCAATTTCGCCCACGGCGCCTTGTATATGGTGGGTGGCTATGTGGCTTACACCCTGATCGACAAACTGGGGCTGGGGTATTGGTGGGCCATGCTCGGGGCGGGAGCGGCGGTGGCGCTGCTGGCGATGTTGATGCAAGCCCTGGTCTTCGCCCCTTTGCGCAAGGCGCCCGAGCTTTACGACATGATTGGCGCCATTGGCGTGATGCTGTTTCTCGAAGCTGTGGCTCAGTTCATCTGGGGCGCTGAGTTCCACCGCCTGCCGACGCCTTATGGCCAGGTGCTGGAAATCGCCGGGATGCCGTTTCCCCTGCAGCGCCTGCTCATCGTCGTGGCGGCTTTCGTGCTCGTCGTGGTGCTGCATCTCTTCCTCACGCGCACCGTCACCGGCTCCACCATCCTGGCGCTGGCGCAAGACCCGCAGGGCGCGGCACTCGTGGGCATCGATGCCCGCCGCGTGACCTATCTGGTGTTCGCCATCTCGGGAGCGCTCGCAGCGGTGGCCGCCGCTCTGTATGCGCCGATCAACCTGCTGTACCCGACCATGGGCAATCTGGTCATCGTCAAGGCCTTCGTCATCATCATCCTGGGTGGCATGGGCAGCTTTCCCGGCGCCATCCTGGGTGGCCTGATCATCGGCCTGGCCGAGAGTTTCGGCGGTTTCTACGTTTCCACCGACTACAAGGACATCATCGCCTTCGTGTTGCTGGTGGTGATTCTCTCGGCACGACCGCAAGGATTGCTGACGCAGGGGGCACGCTGATATGCGCAAGCTCAAGCGCACCTGGCCGTGGCTTGTGCCGCTGGGTCTGGCCCTAGCCTTGCCGTGGCTCGCCGGCGGCAATGACTACATCTTGTCCGTGCTCTCCCTGGCCTACATCTACGCCATCGCCGCGCTGGGCTTGAACCTCATCACCGGTTACACCGGCCAACTCAACCTGGCCCACGCCGGATTCATGGCCATGGGTGCCTACACCGTGGGCATCCTCACGGTGGACCATGCCGTGCCGTTCTGGTGGGCCTTTGTGTTGTCGGGCCTGATTCCTGCCGTATTGGGAGTGCCGATCGGCTGGTTGTCGTTGCGTCTGCGCGGGCATTACTTCGCCATCTTCACCTTGTGCGTGGGCAGCATCATCAACCTGGTGATCGAGAAGTGGGACGGCCTGACCCACGGCGTGGTGGGCATCATCGGCATTCCCGTCCCACCGGGCCTGGGCGCGCTGCAATTCACCACGCCGCGCGGCCAGTACAACCTCACGCTGGCTTGTCTGGTGCTGATGACCTGGCTGATGCAGCGCATCGTGCGCTCGCTGGTCGGGCGTAGTTTCGTCGCCGTGCGCAACAGCGAGCCATTGGCCGAAGCCCTGGGTATTCCATTGATGCGCACCAAGCTGCTGGCCTTTGTGCTGTCGGTGGTCTACGCCGGATTTGCCGGCGGCCTTTACGCCGGAACCGTCCGTTTCCTCGGCCCCGATCTGGCCAATATCGCCCACACCTTCGACATGGTCACGGCCATGCTGATCGGTGGCATCGGCACCGTGGCCGGGCCCATCGTCGGTTCGCTGGTGCTGCCCTGGGTGACCCAATACCTGCAATTCATGCAGGACTATCGCATGCTGGTCTTCGGCCCCTTGCTGGTGCTGCTGCTCATTTTCCTGCCCGCGGGCATCGTCGGCAGCTTGCGCAACTGGCAGGCGCGGCGGGCCGCGAAGACACAGGATCCGGCCGTAGCGCAGCCAGATGCGCCTGCGGTGCCAGGGCAGGGCGCTGCTGCAGCGCCAGGGTGCGGCCATGCTTGAGATCGACGACATCGGCGTGCGCTTCGGCGGGCTGGCTGCCGTCGACGGCGTCAGCACCTGCATCCGCCAGGGCAGCATCACGGCCATCATCGGCCCGAACGGTGCCGGTAAAACCACCTTTTTCAATCTCATCAGCGGTGTGTACAAACCGACGCGGGGCCGCATCCGTTTCGGCGGGCAAAGCGTGACCGGGTTGCGCCCCGACCGCATGGCCAGGCTGGGCGTGGCACGCACGTTCCAAAGCACCCAGCTGTTCGACCATGCCAGCGTTCTCGACAACCTGATCGTCGGTCATCGCCTGCGCACCCGCGCCGGTTTGTGGGACGTGCTGCTCGGCACACCCAGATTGCAGCGTGAGGAAGCGCTATGCCGCGCCAAGGCCGAGGCTGCGCTGGAATTCGTCGGGCTGCGGGCCGTTGCGCACCGCCTCGCGGGTGACATCACGCAGGAGCAGCGCAAGCGCGTGGCCATTGCCCTGGCCTTGGCCACCGAACCCCGGCTCATGCTGCTGGACGAACCGGCGGGCGGCATCAACCCGGAAGAAACGGTGCAACTCGCCGAACTCATCCGCAAACTCGCCGCCAGCGGCATGACCGTGTGCCTGGTGGAGCACAAGATGGACATGGTCATGCGCCTGGCCGATTGTGTGCTCGTGCTGAACCACGGCAAGAAAATCGCCGAAGGCACGCCGGAGGCCATTCGCGCCAACCCCCATGTCATTCACGCCTATCTGGGAGTGCCCGATGCTGCGGCTTGAGGGTCTGACCGTGGGCTACGACGCCTTCCTTGCCCTGCAGGGCGTCGACCTGCAGGTGCGGGATGGAGAACTGGTGGTGCTGCTCGGCGCCAACGGGGCCGGCAAGAGCAGTTTGTTCCACGCCTTGAGCGGCTTGCTGCGCATACGCGCCGGGCGGGCCTGGTGGGGCGGTCTCGAACTGACCCGCATGCGTGCGCCACAAATCGTGGCCCATGGCGTGGTGCATTGTCCGGAAGGACGCAAGCTGTTCGGCCAACTCCCGGTGCTGAAAAACCTGCAGCTCGGGGCCTATGTGCACCGGCTGCGCGCAACCGCCATGCAGCAGCGCCTGGAGCAGGTGTTCACGCTGTTTCCGGTGCTGGCCGAAAAGCGCGCGCAACCAGCCGGCTCGCTGAGCGGTGGTCAGCAGCAGATGGTCGCGATCGGGCGCGCCCTGATGGGCCAGCCCAGGTTGTTGCTGCTCGACGAACCGTCCCTCGGGCTTGCGCCGCTGGTGGTGAAACAGATGTTCGAGGTCATCCAGGCCATCAACCAAGCGGGCACCACGGTGCTGCTGGCGGAGCAGAACGCGCACGCCGCGCTGCGCATCGCGCACCGCGGTTATGTGATCGAGCAGGGCAGGGTCGTGATGGAGGGCGGCGCCGACGCGCTGCTGCATGACGAAGGCATACGCAGGGCGTATATCGGCACCTAGACGTCAATCAGACCGCGGGCCGAATGGTGCATCACCAATCCACAGGAGACAAGCATGGGCACGTTCACAACCTTGAATCGATTTGTACTGACTGCAGCGGCGGTCGTGGCATTCGGCGCGATGGCGCAGGCACAGGAGGTGGTCAATATCGGCTACACGGGGCCACTCAGCGGCGGTGCGGCGCAGTACGGCAAGAACGTGCTGTCGGGCATCGAGATGGGGGTCAATGAGGTCAACGCCGCAGGTGGCGTGACCGTCAAGGGGAAGAAATACACCTTCAAAGTGGTGGCCCTGGACGACCAGTACAACCCGGCCCAGGCGGCCAGCAACGGCCGCCGATTGGTGGAACAGGACAAGACCCCGGTGATTTTTTGCCCGCATTCGGGCGGCATTTTCGCGCTGCAGACCTTCAACACCCAGGCCAATTTCTTGCTGATGGCCTACTCCAGCGTGCCGCGTATCACTGAGACCGGCAACAAACTGACCATCCGCATTCCTCCGTCCTTTGCCAGCTATGTGCCGGCCTATGTGCGCAACGAGATGAGGCTGTTCGGGAAAAACGTCGGGCTGGCGCCATCCGACACGGACTACGCCAAAGCCTGGGTGAAAGTCTTTCGCGAGGGTTGGGAAAAGGATGGGGGCAAAGTGGTGGCAGACAACCCGATGTCCTACAACAAATCCGCCGATTTTTACGCCGGGGTCAGCAGGGTGCTGGCGACCAAGCCCGATGTCCTGTTCGTCGGTGGCCCATCGGAGCCGACGGCGCTGGTGATCAAACAAGCGCGCGATCTGGGCTTCAAAGGCGGGTTCGCGGTGATGGATCAAGCCAAGTTCGATGAAATGGCCAAGGTCCTGGGTGGCTATGCTCCGATGAACGGCTCGATCGGTGTGCTGCCCCTGGTTTCTGACACTCGCCCGGCCATGCAGGCCTTTGTCGCGTCCTACGCCAGGAGTCACGGCGGCAAGGAGCCGACCTCCGAAATGGCGTTGAACTACACCATGGTGCATGCGCTGGCTGCAGCGCTCAAGATGGCCGGCAGCGTGAGCGACCCGGCTGAGATCCGCGCGCAGTTGCCTGCTGCGCTCAAGTCTTTGCCCGCGACTCAGAATCCGCAGGACTTCACCGGCATCGACTCCAACGGCGGCACCGAATCCGATGCGCCTTTGGCCCTGATCGAAAACAGCAAGCTGCGTCAGGTCAAGACCAGCGATTTGATGCAATGACGGAAAAACAAGAAGCACGTCGCAAGCCGTTGCATCGTTCATCCACGTGACGACAGCGCCGGCAGGCCTCAGTTCAATCTGCAATTTCAGTTTTTCTTTCCCAGGCAGCGACCATGGACATGCAATACGTCAATGTGGACGTCGATGAGGCAATTTGCACCATCACACTGAACCGAGCCGACAAGCGCAACGCCGTCAACGGCGCCGTCGCCGCACAACTGCGGGCGGCGTTTGAGCGCTTTGAGTCTGATGACGCCTTGCGGGTGGCGGTCTTGACCGGTGCGGGCGGCAATTTTTGCGCCGGCGCCGATCTGGCGGCCTTGGGTGACCCTGCCCTGCGCAATGAACTCGACCCCGAAGGGCAGGGGAGCGGCCCGATGGGTCCAACTCGGATGCATTTGTCCAAGCCACTGGTTGCAGCAATCAATGGCTATGCGGTTGCAGGGGGCCTGGAACTGGCCCTGCTGGCCGACCTACGCGTGGCTGACGAAGACGCGGTTTTTGGAGTTTTTTGCCGGCGCTGGGGGGTTCCGCTGATCGACGGCGGCACGGTACGGCTGCCCCGCATCGTGGGTATGGGGCGCGCGCTCGACCTGATCTTGACAGGGCGCCCGGTCCACGCTCCCGAGGCCCTGGCCATGGGGCTGGTCAACCGCACCACCCCGTCAGGCGGCGCGCTGGCGGCCGCGCAGATGTTGGCGCGGCAGATCGCGAAGTTTCCGCAATTGTGCATGCTGACCGATCGCCGCTCTGTCTATGCGCAATGGGATTTGCCCCTGGCCGAAGCTCTGCGGCAAGAAGGCGCGCGGGGTGTTCCGATTGTTTTCGCCGAGGGCGAGGCCGGCGCCTGCCGCTTTTCCCAAGGTGCCGGTCGCCACGGTCATTTCAATGCTTAATGTGTGAACAACGCCACTCGCATTCCCAATGGAGGCAGACATGGATGCCCAAGCCGCGACCACTCCTGCACGCAGCCCAACCTATCTAGAACTGATTCGCAGGGGGGCGATGCAGCACGGCCCGCGTACGGCCATCATTTTCGGCGACCAGACGCTGACTTTCACCGAGGTCGATCACCTCAGCAGCCAGCTTGCACACGCTCTGCATGAACTCGGCGCGGCGCCGCACACGCGGGTGGCTTTGCTGCTCAACAACGGTCTGTACAGCGTGCCGCTGGATTTCGCCTGCGTGAAGGCCGGCGTCAACAGGGTGCCGCTTAACTCACGGTTGTCGTTGGCCGAGCATGTGCACATGCTGACGGAAACGGCCTGCAGCCGCTTGGTGTTTGGCCCCGATCTGGCCGAGCGCGCCCATAACCTGAAAGAAGCACTCCCCGCACTGGTCTGCATTGGCTTGGGTGTTGCGGCAGGCGGAATGCAGGATCTGCTGGCGCAGGCGAAATACATGCCGACGTCCGCTCCCTCCATCAAGGTGGCGCCAGACGACATCGTATTGACAATCTTTACCTCTGGCACCACAGGAACGCTGAAAGCCGCTCAGCACACACAAGCCTCGTATGCGGCGATTTGCCGCAATGTTCTTCTGAATGTGCTGCCCGTCACCCCGAACGACGCCATGCTTCACGCGGCATCCCTGATCCATGCCAGCGGCGTTTTTGTGCTGCCGTTCTGGCTGCGCGGCGGTCGGACGGTGATATTGCCCGGCTTTGAGCCCAGGCTGTTTCTGCGCACGATGGCGTCCCAGAGCATTTCCGCGATCAACTTGGTGCCGACAATGATGCAGATGCTGCTGGAGCACCCGGACATCCAATCCACCGATGTGACGGCGCTCCAGTATGTGATTTACGGTGCATCACCTATGCCACGGGCAGTGATCAAACGCGCCATAGCACTCTGGGGGCAGCACCGATTCTTCCAATACTATGGTCAGACTGAAGTGCCGCTGTGCATGGCGGTGCTTCGTCCTGAACACCATCGGGATGAACTGTTGGACGCCTGCGGACAGCCGGCGCTGGATGTGGAGTTGCGCATCATCGATGAAGCGGGCCATGACGTGCCGCAAGGCACCCCTGGAGAAATTGCCGTGCGCGCTCCATCGGCTGCTGCCGGCTACTACAACGCTCCCGAACTGACGGCCGAAACTTTTATTGCGGACGGTTGGGTTCGCACCCGGGACGTTGGCGTGCTTGATGAACGGGGGTTCCTGTACCTGAAGGACCGGACATCCGACATGATCATCAGCGGGGGCTACAACGTGTATCCGAGCGAAGTGGAAAACGCACTGATGTCGCACCCGGCTGTGCGCGAATGCGCTGTGATTGGCCTACCGCATGAAAAGTGGGTGGAAGCCGTGACTGCAGTGGTTGTCTTGCGCGCCGATCAGCAAGTCACCGAGGCCGACCTGATTGCGCATGTGGCCATGCAACTGGCGTCTTACAAGAAACCGCAGAGCGTGCTGTTCGTGCAAGATATCCCGAAAACCACGGTTGGAAAGCTCAACCGCAAGCAATTGCGTGCGCAAGTTGCCGGCGCCGAATGATTCGTCATGGAGCGTCCTCCGTGCAGGTGACGCAGTTCACGCCGGCCTGCGCCAGCAGCGCAGGAAACGGCGCCGGCGGTGGCGCGTCGGTGAACAGCATGTCGACCTGTTCGAAGCGTGCCAATTCGACCATCGACGGGCGGTTGAACTTGCTGTGGTCGGCCGCCACCCAGACCTCGCGCGAGTGCTGCAGGATCGCGTGCGCGACCTTGACCTCGCGGTAGTCGAAGTCGCGCAGCGTGCCGTCGGCCTCGATGCCGGAGATGCCGACCAGGCCGATGTCGACCTTGAACTGCGCGATGAAATCGACCGTGACCTCGCCGACGATGCCGCGGTCGCGCGAGCGCACGATGCCGCCGGCCACGATCACCTCGCAATCGGGGTTGCCCGACAGGATCGCCGCGACGTTCAGGTTGTTGGTGATCACCCGCAGGCCCCGGTGATGCAGCAGTTCGCGCGCGATCGCCTCGGTGGTGGTGCCAATGTTGATGATCAGCGAGCAGCCCGCCGGCACGGCCGCCGCCACGGTGCGCGCGATGCGCTGCTTGGCCTGTGCGTTGAGGCGCTGGCGCTGCAGGTACTCGATGTTCTCGGTGGTCGAACTCGGCACCCGCACGCCGCCGTGGAATCGGGCGAGCAGCCCGGCGTCCGACAGCAGCTTGACGTCGCGGCGCACGGTCTGCAGCGTCACCGCGAACTGCTCGGCGAGGGCCTCGACCGACATCGATCCGCGCGCGCGCACAGCGTCGAGCAGTTGGGCCTGGCGCGGGTTCGGGGTCATGGGGAGGCGGGTTGCGGGTCGGTTGCGGGCGGGCACTGGCCAGCATAGACGACGCTGGCGTGTACGCCATCGCGGTTTGCTCGCTTGCGCTTTTCGCTTCGCTTTGCTAAAAATGGAACACAGAAGAACATAAACGAACCGAATCGAACTGCCAGAATGTTCGATTCGCGATGCTTTCGAGGAGGCCCCGTGAACCAGCCCGGCACTCCGGGCGAGCCGAAGCGCTCGCCCGATGCAGACGAACGAGCGCAGCCGCAGGCCTGCGACGTGCTCGTGGTCGGCGGCGGCATCAATGGTGCGGGCATCGCCCGCGATCTGGCCGGCCGTGGCCACCGCGTCATGCTGTGCGAGAAGGACGACCTGGCGCAACACACCTCGTCGAGCAGCACGAAGCTGATCCACGGCGGGCTGCGCTACCTCGAACACTGCGAGTTCTCGCTCGTGCGCAAGGCACTCGCCGAGCGCGAGGTGCTGCTCAAGAGTGCCCCGCACATCATGTGGCCGCTGCGCTTCGTGATGCCGCACGACCCCGGCATGCGGCCGGTCTGGATGATCCGCGCCGGGCTGTTCCTGTACGACCACCTCGCCCGGCGCGAGGTCTTGCCGGGGTCGACGACGGTCGACCTGCGCCAGCACCCCGCCGGCCGCGCGCTCAAGCCGGTGTTCACCAAAGGCTTCGTCTATTCCGACGGCTGGGTCGACGACGCACGGCTGGTGGTGCTGAACGCGATCGACGCCGCCGAGCGCGGCGCCACCGTGCTGACGCGCTGGCGCTGCACCGACGCGCAACGCGGGGCCTCGTGGCGCGTGCAGCTGGAAAGCATGACCGGCGAACGGCGCGAGCTGAGCGCGCGCGTGCTCGTCAACGCCGCCGGGCCCTGGGCGGCGCAGTTCCTCAGCGAGCACGCGCACGTGCCGCGTGCCAAGGCGTTGCGGCTCGTCAAGGGCAGCCACATCGTCGTGCCGAAGATGTTCGACCACGACCATGCCTACATCTTCCAGAACCCCGACCAGCGCATCATCTTCGCGATCCCGTACGAGCGCGACTTCACGCTGATCGGCACCACCGACGTGGAGCACCACGGCGCAGTCGGCGAGGCCCGCATCGATGCCACGGAGACCGCCTACCTGTGCGAGCAGGTCAGCCGCTACTTCGCGTGCCCGGTGCTGCCGCGCGACGTGGTGTGGAGCTACGCCGGCGTGCGCCCGCTGCTCGACGACGCGGCGGGCGACCCGTCGGCCGTCACGCGCGATTACTCGCTGGAGCTGGATACCGCGCAGGCACCGATGCTCACCGTTTGGGGCGGCAAGATCACCACCTTCCGCAAGCTCGCCGAAGAAGCGGCCGACCTGCTCGCGGCCCCGCTGCGTGCGACCGCCAAGCGCGGCGCGTGGACGCACGGCGCGCACCTGCCCGGCGGCGACCTGAGCGCCTGGATCGGCAAGGCGCAGCGGCCCGACACCGACTTCATGCGCTTCGTGCAGGCCGTGGCGCAGCGCTACCCGCAGCTGCCCGCCGACCTGTGCCATCGCCTCGCGCGGGCCTACGGTGCGCGCGTCGAAGTGCTGCTCGCCGCGGCCGATCCGGGCGCCGAGATCGGCCCCGGCCTGTTCGAAGCCGAGTTGAACTACCTGCACGACCACGAATGGGCGCGCAGCGCCGACGACGTGCTGTGGCGGCGCAGCAAGCTCGGCCTGCACTACAGCGCCGCGCAGCGCGCGACGGTCGCCGATTGGTGCGCAGGGCACTGGCCCGGCCTCGCGGCGCAGCGCTCGAAATCGGCATCACGCCCGACGGAGACGGCATGGAGCTGATGCTCGAACGCATCGAACAACGCGTCGGCGCGAGCACGCACCTGTACCCGCTCGACCTGACGCTGGTGCCGCTCGCCGTCACCGTGCTGCTCGGCGCCACGCAGGCCGGCAAGACGACGCTGATGCGCGTGATGGCCGGTCTCGATGCGCCATCGAGGGGCCGGGTGCTCGCCGATGGTGTCGACGTGACCGGCATGCCGGTGCGCGCGCGCAACGTGGCGATGGTCTACCAGCAGTTCATCAACTACCCGTCGATGACGGTGGCCGATAACATCGCCTCGCCGCTGAAGCTGCGCCGCGAACAGAACATCGGCGCGCGGGTCGCTGAGCTGGCCGCGAAGCTGCACATCGAACCGTTCCTGCAGCGCTTGCCGGCCGAGCTCTCCGGTGGCCAGCAGCAGCGCGTCGCGCTGGCGCGTGCGCTGGCGAAAAACGCACCGCTGATGCTGCTCGACGAGCCGCTCGTGAACCTCGACTACAAGCTGCGCGAACAGCTGCGCGACGAACTCGCGCAGCTGTTCGCGAGCGGCCGGTCCACCGTCGTCTACGCCACCACCGAACCGACCGAAGCGCTGCTGCTCGGCGGCTACACCGCGGTGATGGACGCCGGCGAGTTGCTGCAATACGGGCCGACCGCCGAGGTCTTCCACCGCCCACTGTCGATTCGCGTCGCCAGCGCGTTCAGCGACCCGCCGATGAACCTGATTCAGGGCAGTGCGAACCCCACGGGTGTGATGCTGGCCGATGGCGCGAACCTCGCGCTGGCGCTTCCGGCCTCGCGCTCCGGCGCGCTGACCGTCGGCGTGCGTGCCGGTGCGCTGCGCGTGCATGAACGTGCCGGTGACCTGGCGCTGGCGGGCCAGGTCGAACTGGCCGAGATTTCCGGCTCCGACACCTACCTGCACGTGCAAACGCAGGTCGGCGAACTGATCGCGCAACTCACGGGTGTGCACGTGTTCGCGCTCGGCGCGGCCGTCACGCTGTACTTGAACCCCACGCAAGCCTACGTGTTCGACGCCGAAGGCGACCTGCTCGTCGCGCCGCAGAGAACCTGACATGGCCCGCATCGATCTCGACCTGGCTCACGCCTACAAACCGAATCCGCAGCGCGACGAGGACTATGCGCTGCTGCCACTGAAGATGCGCTTCGACGATAGCGGTGCATACGCGCTGCTCGGCCCCTCGGGCTGCGGCAAGACGACCTTGCTGAACATCGTCTCGGGCCTGGTCAAACCTTCGCAGGGCAGCGTGACGTTCGACGGCATCGAGGTCACGGCGCGCACGCCGCAGCAACGCAACATCGCGCAGGTGTTCCAGTTCCCGGTGATCTACGACACGATGACGGTGGCCCAGAACCTCGCGTTCCCGCTGCTGAATCGGCGCAAGAACCAGCGGGGCCTGACGGCCGACAAGATCAAGCAGCGCGTCGGCAAGATCGCCGAGATGCTCGAGATGAGCGGCCAGCTCGACCTACGTGCCGCCGGCTTGGCGGCCGACGCCAAGCAGAAGATCTCGCTCGGTCGCGGCCTGGTGCGCGAAGACGTGTCGGCGGTGCTGTTCGACGAGCCGTTGACCGTGATCGACCCGCACCTGAAGTGGCAGTTGCGGCGCAAGCTCAAGCAAATCCATCACGAGCTCAAGCTGACCTTG